>JALYZZ010000203.1 GCA_030948675.1 Bacteroidota bacterium
GTCACTGAAGGCAGCAGCAAGCAAATTCATATAAATGCTGTTTTTGCTAAAACCTCCATCAACAAATAAACGTTTTACAGATGTGCCATTAAGCACTAAGTCGGTGGATACTTTCTGCTGCCTGATAATATCCCGCATCAATTGGTGATAAGCTTCTTCGTCAGTTGCAAACAGTGATAAATCTCTGTTGTCAAACTGGCTTTCATTGATAAGTCGAATAGTGTCGGAAGTTGGTTCGGTAGAAAATTTTTCCTCAAGAGCAGTAATTATTTCAGGGCGGTACTCAACTGACCGATATCTTACCGTGCTTTGATTAAAATATTCTGCAATCCGTTTTACCTGTTCTTCGTGCTCATTTCCGGCAAATAGCCTTGCGGCTTTTACAGGTTTTCCCTGGTATTGTATAAAAGATAAACAGTCGTGTTTTAATTCATCAACTGTTAGCGGGTTGTTGTTAAAAGGATTTAAGCTAATACACCAGGTACCTGTTGAAATAAGTACAAAGGGATCAATAAAATTGACGAGATAAGGGATCAATGCAGCAGAGCTGTCGTGCAAACCTATACCAACCATAAAATTACCAAATGCAGAAGCAGTAACGGTATCGCACGGCTCTATTCGCGGCAGTTTTTCAGCAATTCCCTCTTTGTACACCCATTCGTGATAATTATTTTTTTGAAAGTCCCACAGGTTGGTATGACATCCAATACTTGTTATATCAGCGCACACGTTGCCCGACAACAGGTAGCTCATATATTGAGGTAGATGAAGGGCGAATTTTATCTGTTTAAAAAGCGATGGATTTTCGTATTTTATTCTGTACAACTGCATACCGGAATTTAGGCTGCCGAGCACGGGCGAAGCCGTCCGGTTAGAAAATTCCTCCTCTCCCCCATAAGTATCGTAAAATTGTTTCTTCAGATTTTCGGGGTAAGGCTTCAGATAATTGTATAAAGGAGCTACTGGTTTACCGGCTTCATCTATATACACGAAGCTGGCTCCATAAGTAGAAAAATTAATGGCTTTTACACAAAACTCTTTTCGTCTGAAAACTTCGTGCAGCGAGTCGAATACCGAAAGCCTGAGACTATCCAGGTTTTCGCAGGGAAAACCATCTTCATCAGTAGTTTCAATAAAGCGGGCAGAGCGTTCGAAAACAATTTGATAATGCTGGTCAAACAAAAAAAGCTTTTTGTTTGTCTTTCCAACATCAATGATAGCAATTACGGGTATGGGTGACATGGCAATCGTTAATTCAATTAGGGAGAGTTTACGCTAACGCTGATCTTATAAATGACAACGTTACAAACCAGTAGCTACTGTTTTAAAACCCCGTTCCCCGATCAGGTTTTCTCTTACTTTTAATTGCCGAAACAATGGCATCGGTTCTATAGCAGCGCCGCCTCTTAATCTTGCCTCTGCAATAAGCGGACGAACATCCGTGCGGTAGGCACTTTGCAATATTTCCTGCGCGCTTACAACATCATTTGCCAATTGTGCTTCCTCAAGTTTATTAGCGTCTACCAGCAAGGCTTGCGTATAAGCAATCATAATGGCCTCAACAGACTGCAGGAGGTCTTCCAGCGGGTCTTTTACATTGTGTGATGCATCAATCATCCACCCTAAATCTGTTGCATGGTTCATTCCCCGTGCATCCATTCCTTCTACAAGTTCCTTAAAAATCAAGAACAACTGATAAGGATTTATGCTGCCGACAGTTAAATCGTCATCACTGTATTTCGAGTCATTAAAATGAAATCCACCTAGTTTTTCTTCCATCAGCAGCAAGGCCACAATCTGCTCAACGTTGGCATTTGGAAGATGGTGTCCAAGGTCGACCAGTGTAAAAGCCTTCTCACCCAACTTACTTGCATACAAAAAAGATTGGCCCCAATCGCCCACGGTGGTGGAGTAAAAGTTGGGTTCGAATGGTTTATACTCAACAAAAATTTTCCAGTTGCCGGGCAATGCAGCATACACTTCCTGCAGGCTTTCCAGGGTATTCTGAAATGCTTTGCGCATATTTAACTGCCCTGGAAAATTAGAGCCGTCTGCCAACCATACAGTCAGTGATTCTGAGCCAAGTTCTACACCGTATTTAATTACTTCTATGTTATGATCTATTGCCTGCTTTCTTACAGCTTTGTCAACGTGTTGCATCGAGCCATATTTATAACTCAACGGCTGCCCCGGTTGATCTTGAAAAGTATTAGAGTTCATGGCGTCAAAACGAATTCCGTTTTGCGCAGCCAACGCTTTTATATTGTTTGAGTTAGCAGGTATATCCCAGGGAATGTGCAAAGAAATAGCGCCGCTGCAACCGTTTAGCTTATGGAGCAAGCCAATGTCTTCAATCTTTTCTTCAAGGCTTCTTGGTTCTCCACCACCAGTAAAACGGCCAAAACGAGTACCGCCCGTTCCAAGAGCCCAGCTCGGAATCGCTATTTGAAAATCAATTAATTTTTGTAAAACTACCTCTACATTTTCTACCGAAGTAGCAACAAATTCAAACTTCCTTTTGTGGTCGTTTAAATGGTCGTGGTTGTATTGATCTATTCTATATTTTTCAATGAGCATAACAATCTATTATAGCATTAAGGTAAATAAAAAAGCTCTTTTAGGGGTATCTGTACAGGCGAATTATCAGGATTGGTCTCCATGATTTCCACATTCTGCTTCCACCATTTTTTCATAATTTCCGTTGATTGGAGATCGTTTATTTTTGCCACGTCTTCTGCTTTCATTACCCCAAAAAGGTTGTTCGTTGTTTCATCGAGAAATATTGAATAATCGCTGATGCCGGCATCTTTCAGTAACTGTTTCAATTCGGGCCATAGCTCGTCGTGACGTTTTTTGTATTCAGCCTCAAAACCCGG
>JALYZZ010000211.1 GCA_030948675.1 Bacteroidota bacterium
CCTATAAACACCCTGTAGAAAGCGAGATAGCGGAATGGGCAAGGAGCAAAGGGTGGTTTAAAGAAATTGAAGAAAGCTGGGTATATGGAGTAGAACTAAAACCTGATTTTAGTGGGGTAATTGGCGAACCGGTACTATTACTACGCCCACCGGTATCCATGAAAGACAAACAGGCAGAATGGGAAAGCCGTTCTGTAACATCTAAAGAAGTGAATCGCCGTTGGACGGAGGGTTCAACAACATTTAGAAAAGGAAACACTTACTACATCATGTACTCCGCCAATTATTTTGGTGGTAAAAATTATGCAGTAGGTTATGCTACTTCTAAAAATCCCCTGGGTCCGTTTGTGAAATCTGATGACAACCCTGTACTTGGCAAAGATGTAGACAAAGGTGGAATAGTAACTGGTACAGGCCACAACAGCATTACCTACTCGCCTGATGGCAAAGAAATGTTTTGTGTATATCATGGCCGCACTACTGCTACAGGCAACAAACGTGTGGTGTTTGTTGACCGTATGAAAATCTTAAAAAATGGGCGACTGGTAGTCAACGGACCCAACACTAACCCACAACCGTTACCATCAGGAATTTTAAAAAAAACTAATTAAACCCATAACATTATCAAGCTTCATTGGTGTCCACCAGCTATTTTCTAAACAATAGAGGGGTAAAATCAAGCAGGTAACTTCTCCAGTTGCTCCATATATGGCCACGGGTTGATTCAACATATTTATAAGGGAAACCTAGTTTGTCGAGCGTCTTTTTATACTCCTGCATCGACTCATATAGCATATCGGTTTTGCCTATTCCCATCCAATAAAGCTTTACCCCTTTCTTCATCTGTGATGCAAGCTTATCTTCTAAATTGTCATAGGCCGGATTAACCATGTTCACTGTTTTGAAATTAATTCCGGGAGAAAAAAGCCCGACATAGTCAAACAGATCAGGATGGTTAGCAGAAATAAATAACGAGTGAAAGCCTCCCATTGAAAGGCCCGCAACTGCCCTTTTAGATTTCTCAGCCAAAGTACGATACCGTGCATCAATAAAATCAACGATCTCTTTGAAAGACAGTTCATAACTTCCTTCTTTATAGCCCGGCAGCGTGTTGCTCATTACCGGTTTATACGCCTGGTTTTCGTTTGTTTCTCCCGGTGCCGCCTGTTTTGAAGGATTTCCGTTCGGCATCACCACGATCATTGGTTCAACTTTTCCTTCGGCAATTAAATTGTCTAAAATTCTCGGCACGGCACCAAGCGTTACCCACGCCTCCTCATCGCCACCGCTGCCATGAAGCAGGTATAACACAGGATATTTGCTTTTGCCAGCTTCATACCCCGGCGGTGTATACACTGTTACACGCCTAATGGTTTTAAAAGCAGGTGACGAATACCATGAGCGCGTTACGCTACCGTGAGGAACGTCTTTTACACTATAATAATCACCCTTTCCATTAGCGGTCAAAAAAACACTAAAAAGGTTACCAACGTCGCGACAGACAAAAGGATTAAGGGGATCTAACATCTGCACACTATCAACCATAAACGTGTATAAATACAGGTCCGAAGGCAAGATACCCGTGGTAAAGCTCCATACGCCATTTCCGTCCTTAGTCATTGATCCCTTCCCTCCATTGGCCTCCCAATCGCCCTTAATAGTTACCGACTGAGCCAGCGGCGCTTTCAACCTAAACGTCACACTATTTCCTTCATTAACCTGGGGCGAGACAATGCTACCCTGCCTAAAACCAGTATTTTGTTGAGCGCTTGCTGCAACAGAAATAATTGCGGCTAACAGAATAGAGACAATTTTTCCATTGATCAATTTTAGAAAAGCAGGATTACTCTTTTGATATTTTAAATTTGCCCTTTGTCTCAATTTTGATCTCAGCTTAGTAATCATACCGTAAAAAATTATGCTTTTAAAATTGAAATGATTCAAAAAATATTAGCGCTGTTTATTCGATGGCGATGAACTCATGAAGTTAAAGTTAGCGAAATGTTGTTGCGGTGATTATTGAAAAATGAAGTGCGGGCAATTGAATTCTTGTCTAGCAAATTATTTTATTTTGGGTGTGAAAAGTAAACGGGATGTAGGGCAGTTGTTGCAACACGCAGACAAAAAAAATTGAAGCGATGCAATAAAAAAAAACCGGCTAAACTTACGTTAGGCCGGTTTCTTTTATTGCTGCTGGAAGTTATTGAACAAGTACCTTAAAGGCAGTATTTTTTAAGCCGTCAGACAATTGAATGGTATAGAAACCTTTGGCATATTTGCTTAAGTCTAACGAAGTATGATCTTGCTGCACCATTATTTTACCTTTTAAAACTACCCTTCCAAAAGCATCATAAATACTTAGCTGGTAATTTCCAGAAGGCATGTTAGCAACATAAAGTGTAACAAAGCCTTTTGTTGGGTTAGGATAAGCCTGAATAGCTCTGTCAGAAGTAATTACCTGTGCCGGTACATTCTCAGTCTCTACAATCGAGGCGTGATTAGTACAACTGCCTATTGCTACTGCCAATGTTTGTGCACTCGAAGTTCCGCAGGTATTTGCTGCTGTTACAGTTACATTGCCGCCTTTTGTTGAAAAATTAACGGTAATAGTA
>JALYZZ010000212.1 GCA_030948675.1 Bacteroidota bacterium
AACTATTACAGACCGTTTATCCACACGAGCTGCTGCTTTTAGAATTAACTTTTTAAATGTCGTTGCTAAGCAGGCTCAGATCGTTATATTTTAAGCTGTTTAAATCTTTGATAGTAATTTTGTACAAATTCGATGTATGTTAGATTCAATTGAAAGTGCTATAGAGGATATAAGAAGCGGTAAAATGCTGATTGTAGTAGATGATGAGGACAGAGAAAATGAAGGAGACTTTATAATAGCTGCAAAAATGGTTACTCCTGAAGTAATTAATTTTATGAGCAGAGAGGGTCGTGGATTAATTTGTGCGCCGCTAATAGAAGATCGTTGTGATCAATTGGGTCTTGAATTAATGGTAAATAGCAACACTTCTCTTCACGAGACACCTTTTACAGTCTCTGTTGACCTGCTTGGTGATGGATGCACTACAGGTATTTCCACTTATGACAGGGCTAAAACAATACAGGCACTGGTAGATCCAGCTACGAAACCAGAAGAACTAGGCCGTCCGGGTCATATTTTTCCGTTAAGAGCGAAAAAAGGCGGGGTGCTTAGAAGAGCAGGCCACACTGAGGCTACTATCGACCTTGCAAGATTAGCAGGTTTTGAACCGGCAGGAGTGCTGGTTGAAATTATGAATGAAGATGGAACCATGGCCCGTTTGCCTCAATTGCAAGAAATTTCGAAAAAATTTGATTTGAAAATTATTTCCATTAAAGATCTAATCGAGTACCGGCTTAAAAAAGATTCGCTTATAGAAGAAATAGTAAGGGTTGACATGCCAACTAAATACGGTCATTTTAAACTGGTTGCATTTAAAGAGAAAACGACCGAAAGAGAACATCTGGCCTTAATAAAAGGAGAGTGGCAAAAAGGTGAACCGGTACTTGCGCGGGTGCATAGCAGTTGTTTTACCGGTGATATTTTGGGAAGCTTTAGGTGCGATTGCGGCGAACAATTGCATAAAGCTATGCAGATGGTAGAAAAAGAAGGCAAAGGCATTATCTTGTATATGAACCAGGAAGGGCGCGGAATAGGACTTGTAAATAAACTGAAAGCATACAAACTGCAGGAACAAGGTATGGATACAGTAGAAGCCAACATCCATCTAGGCTTTGCAAGCGATGAAAGGGATTATGGTGTTGGCGCGCAAATATTAAGATATCTGGGGGCTACCCGTCTTCGTTTAATGAGCAACAATCCGAAAAAACGTGCAGGGCTGCAAGGTTATGGACTAGAAATAGTTGATATTGTTCCTATCGAAATAAAATCAAACCCACACAACGAAAAATACCTGCAAACCAAACGCGATAAGATGGGCCATGAAATTTTGGATGATTTGCTGGAAAACAATTAGCATAATTTGACAGGCTGCTAATTAACAAAGGGCAATTATAAGTTAGGGTCATTTTTACAAAAAAGAGTGTACTGCCTAGTAATACCTTTAGTAATTTTCTTAACTAGATTTAGGTTCTCTTATTATTTATTTTTTTTCTCTTCCTCATTTTTTGAGTGCTCCTCTAATACTTAACTCATTTGCTAAAAGCTATATTATAAGCCATGCTGCCGAGGCTGCAATGCGTCATCGTGTAAAGGGGTTAGTGGTAAATATTGATGGCGACATTCTGGTTTGCGGTTAGCATATTGAGCAAGTGCAGGTTAGTAATCCCAGGGCTAATGCAGAAAACAATCCTCCTGTCGCGCTTATCCGGTGACAAATAATACGGTTGCAACAAGTGGTAATTATCGTCGCGGCGAATACAACGCCGGCAAGAGGTACTCTCATATTATTGATCCCCGTACCGGGCTACCGGCCAATAGTGTTATTAGCGCAACGGTGGTTGCAGATAACGCGACTGATGCAGGTGCTCTTGCTACAGCATTAAACGTGTTGAGCCCGGAAGAAGGCAAAGTATTGGTAGAAACTGTACCCGGGACCGCGCATATGATGATAACAGCAGATGGAATTGGATAGAACATTTGGCGGCTAAACCAGGCAGAAGTGACAGTAATCCGTGGTGTATTTTGTAAGTCAGGTGCAGCCGGTAGCAAAAAAGTGGCTGCCAAAAACTATATTTATAGAAAAACTAGCATAACAATGAAAAATCGAAAGCCAGATTTATTACACCTCATTGCAATTGGCGTGTTTCTGCTTGCATCGGGTTGTTTGCTAAATAAAGGCAATGCACAGTCTACCCCTGTTCGCTCGTTACTGGCACTTTCCAAAGCCAATCACACCCTTGCAATTGTAGATCCTGTTACGTTAAAAATCATTGCGCGCATGCCGGTTGGTGAAGACCCACACGAAGTAGTGACTTCTTCGGATGGTCGCACTGCTTACGTATGCATTTACGGGGGAGGGAGTTTGCACGAAATAAATGTGGTTGATCTGGTTGCGCAAAAACCTTTACAAACCATTGATACAAGACCGTTGTTTGGCCCCCACGATATAACGTTTGTAAATGGTAAAGCTTGGTTCACTGCGGAGGGATCGAAAGCGGTTGGCCGCTACGACCCCGCAAGTGGAAAGCTAGACTGGAGCATGGGAACAGGGCAGGACAGAACGCACATGATTTATGTTACTGCCGACGGTAAAAAGATTTACACAACAAATATTGCTTCCGGCACTGTCAGCATTCTTGTTGATACCTTTATTCAACCAGGAAGAAACGCGCCGCTAAATGCGAAGCCACGCGAGGATTGGAGGCAAACGATTATTGCCACTGCAAAAGGTTCGGAGGGGTTTGACGTATCTCCTGACGGTAAGTTTTTATGGACGGCATCAGGAGAGGACGGCACCATTTCCATCATTGATCTTGCAACTAAAAAAATAGCATTGAAATTTGATGCACGTGTTTTTGGTGCCAATCGCGTAAAGTTTACACCTGATGGAAAACAGGTATTTGTTTCAAGCCTTCAAACTGGTGAACTGACAATTTTTGATGCTATCTCACACAATGAAAAGAAACGACTAAAAATTGGAATCGGTGCCGCAGGCATTCTTATGGACCCACTTGGAGCGCGCGCATTTGTTGCCTGTTCGGCAGATAACTATATAGCTGTTGTAGATCTTAAAAATTTAGAAGTGATCAATCATCTTGATGTTGGCGGAATACCCGACGGTCTTGCCTGGGCAATCCGTCCATAAACATCGCATACAAGTCGGAACAATTTTTTTTTGACTGCTTTTTGTCAAACTGCTGGCAAATTATTTTTGAGCGTCTGCACCGTTTCATGCTGCGCATTACATACTATGTGAACCATCAACTCCTCCATAGCTGCACCTTATTACACGGTGACTGTTTCACCGTTTTTTCGCGCTCATTCAGCAATATTAACAATATATATTACCCATAAACAATACAATTTTAACTATTATTCATCTTTATAGCTATTCTTAATATTAAGATAGTTTAGGTATTAGATAAGATAGTAGAAGCAATTACATTGGATTATCTGCAATTTGCGGCCGCCCACTCGGCGATCATTTCTTGATTTCTATGTCGCAATAGTACCCGCAGATTTGTTCGATAACCCAAGTGGGTAATTAGAAATTAAATCATTTTTTTTAAACATTAGTTTTTTCAACTGATAACTTTAATGACAATAGCAATAAGACTTTTCTTAACAGTTGTGCTTGTAGTAACTCTTATCA
>JALYZZ010000637.1 GCA_030948675.1 Bacteroidota bacterium
ATGGTATTAAGGTAACGGCGGTGTTGCCGGGCGCCACATTTACCGGAAGCTGGGATGGATCAGACATAAACCCGCAACGCATTATGGAAGCAACTGATGTGGCTAAAATGGTGTTTGCAAGCAGCCAGCTTTCCCCAATGGCTGTTGTAGAGGAGATCGTTCTACGACCACAATTGGGAGATTTGTAGTTTTTATGGTGCGGGCAGCGGTTTTCATAGCACCATCGTTGCCACGCTCGCTTATGCGGCAAACAGCAGGCTTCTTCAGGTGTTAATTCAAAAGCCTATACATTTTCTGGAAGGTCACTAAACTTTATTGGATTTGATCAGTTATGATCTGGTAATGCTGCTGTCGTCGTTACACTTGTAGCTAATGCCGGGTAGCCAACTATAACTTTTTTAAAGTTGTTTTTGCATCTAACTTTGTATCTGAAATTTTTTGTATGAAAAAGGTGAGACTGATTATATTTTTTACAACATTGTTTATCACGGTAGTCATAAGTGCTGCGCACGCACAATGTTCTATCTGTACAAAAACAGCCGGCCAACTTGGTGAAAAACGTGCTAAAGGGTTAAATTCAGGCATTGTTTACCTAATGCTTGCTCCCTTTACTATTGTAGGTTACATTGGTTTCAGGTGGTGGAAAGCCGAAAAGGAAAATACTTCCGAGGCTCAATAAGGTTGTTATGATCAGTACCGTACATTCTAATTCCTTCAATTGTCATTTAAATTTTTACTTAACAATATAAGCATAGGTAAACGCACCGTACCTTTTGCTTACATACTTTGGTTTGCACTTGCCCTCATAGCTGTTCTCGCTGAGTTACTACACAACAGCATTAATAACTACCTGATATTTAAAAACGTTTTCCGGCATGTCATTCAGCAAAAGAACCTGTACTTATACTACCCGCAAGAATACCAGGATCATAACCTGTACGGTCCCATCTTTAGCTTTATAATTGCCCCATTTTCTATTTTGCCTGATTGGCTTGGAGTGATATTATGGGTAATATTTAATGCCGCCTTCCTGTTTTTTGCTATCAGACAATTGCCCCTTACCGAACGGGCATTTAGAACAATCCTCCTTATTTCGGCTGTAGACTTTATGACTGCAAGTCACAACGTTCAATTCAATCCGATGGTTACCGCGTGGATTATTTTGTCGTACACTTTTGTACATAAACAAAAAGATTTTTGGGCCGCCTTTTTTATTGTGTTGGGAACGCTTGCAAAACTTTATGGAGTTGTAGGAATTTTGTTTTTTGTCTTTTCAAAACACAAAATGAAGTTCACCGCTTCTTTTGTATTTTGGCTGGTGGTGCTTTTTCTTTTACCAATGCTCATTTCTTCTCCTGCTTTTATCATACAAACGTATAAAGACTGGCTGGTGACATTGTCTGAGAAAAACCTCCATAATATGATGCACACAGAAGTAAACATGCAGGATTTGTCAGTGATGGGTATTATCAGAAGAACGGGAATTGCCTCCGAAATGTCTAATCTTGCCGTGCTGGTGCCGGCCGTCTTTCTTCTTGGGCTGCCGCTTTTAAGATTTAAATTACATCAGCACATAGTTTATCAACTGTATTACCTCGCCCTTGCGCTTATTGCCGTTGTCATTTTCAGCTCAGGCGCAGAGTCTGCCACTTATGTAATAGCGATTGTTGGGGTAGCTATTTGGTTTATCTCGATCATGCACAAGGCAACTGCAATTGAAATTGCAATGCTTGTATTTGCGTTGGTAGTTACCAGTCTTTCATCTACCGATCTGGTTCCCCAGGTTATAAAACACAATGTTATAAGAACGTATGCTTTAAAGGCATTGCCCTGCCTGATTATTTGGTTGCAGATTGTGTATAATGTTGCTTTTAAAAATCAGGAAGAATTAAATTCGCCTGCTGTAAAAACTGCGGATAAAAGCTAAAGAATAGACTTTTCATTACTGGTTTCTCAGTGGCCATATTTTACTTATAAAAGTTGATGTACTACTTACTATACGGTTTTTTATACTTATGCTCCCTGCTTCCATGGAGGCTCCTGTACCTCCTTAGCGATGGGGTGTATGTGTTGCTTTACTACATTTTTAAGTACCGTAGAAAGGTGGTTTTAGCCAATCTTCAAAGGGCATTTCCTGATAAAACAGAGGATGAAAGAATTGATATTGCTAAACAGTTTTATAAAAACTTTATTGACACTTTTATTGAAACTTTAAAATTTTTATCAATATCAGATAAAGCTTTTTCGAAGCGCATTAAAGGCAATTTTGAAATCTTCGATGAGTTGTATGCATCAGGGCAAAATGTGCAAATTCACTCCGGGCATTTTTTTAACTGGGAGTATATGAACTGGGCTGTTCCAAAATTTGCTCCATACCCTTTTATTGGCGTTTATAAGGAAGTAAGCAACAAAGCAATTGACAAACTGATACTCAATCTTAGGCAGAGATACAACAGCATCATGTTATCTGCCTACACTTTTAAAACTACCTTTCATCAGCTTGCAAAAGGCCGTTACGCTTTAGGTCTATATGCAGATCAAAATCCCCCCAACACTGGGCAGAGTTTTTGGCTTCCATTTTTTGGTAAGCTAACCCCCTTTGTTACCGGCCCCGAAAAAAGTGCGCGCATTAATAATACCGCAGTCGTGTTTGTACATCATTACAAAGTAAAGCGTGGTTATTATCATGCTGATTTTACGCTCATAACTACCACTCCACAAGATTATAGCCGGGGCCAGCTAACAAAAATATACGTGCAATGGCTGGAGGAATGCATTCGAAAAAAACCCTTTAATTATTTGTGGAGTCACCGCAGGTGGAAATGGGAGTTTAGAGAAGAGTATAAAAAGCTGTTGATTTAATAAGCGACCGATAGTCTTAGAATTAAAAAGACGAAATTTTTTCCAAACTTATTTTGTGAAAATGGGTGACTGTATTCAGGTAGCTGTGTTTAAAATGAGAGATTATGCCGATTTTTCTTTTTTTATAACTGAAAAGAAGATGTCTATTTCTAAATAGTAGCCAAAACAATTTTTTATGAAACTTCCTGGTAAGGCTTTCTTCCAATAACCTAGAATATTGAATCAGGAAATCGCGATGTGATGCGGGTATGTTTAGCGCCGTTGAAAACTTTTGTGAATGCTTAATTAACGTTTTTTTGTTTAGATATCGTTGCTCATCCTCATTAAACTTGCGCATCGAGTTAACTGTAATGTTTTCAACATGGCTTCTATGATAAACAAGTACTTCCTCCACATGTTGTACACCCCCATTGTAAGCTGCTACCACCGCGATCCACCAGTCGTAATATATTCCTTGAGTAAATGGAACTACAAGTTGTACTAATTCTTTTTTTATTATTACAGCATGACCGCTAATTGTATTACGAAAAAAAATTTTTCTAGCATCAGTTCCTTCAAACTGTTCAAGAACGGGCTTTGGTGGGTTAACAGGCG
>JALYZZ010000223.1 GCA_030948675.1 Bacteroidota bacterium
GCTTCCAGCAGACCTCGTGGGCGATTATCTGGTGTGCGAACCAGTTGCAAGAATTATTCGTCGTGCTAAAGTGATTAATGTAAAAGGAAAGATCATTGCTCAGAACGCTTATTACCGGCAGGAATTCATTGCTTCTACAGACATGTTTTTCAGACCCGTTAATACCTATACAGGTCCTGATGGCAATCTTTATATTGTTGACATGCACAGGGGTATTATTCAACAAGGCAACTGGACAAAACCAGGATCGTTCCTACGTCAGAAAATTGATGAAAGAGGGATAGCGAAAAATGTAGGTAATGGTCGTATTTACCGGCTGGTGTATGATGGATTTAAACCACAACCACAACCAAAAATGCTGGATGAGTCTGCCAGTAAACTTATCACCTATCTCGATCACCCAAATGGCTGGTGGAGAGACAACGCACAAAAGCAATTGATTGTACTGGGTGATAAGTCAGTCGTGCCAACTTTGAAACAAATTGTTGCTGGCCAACAGGCAACACTGGCTTCGCCTCCTTCGCACCTTGCACGCATACATGCGTTGTGGACGTTAGAGGGTATGGATGCGATAGACAGAGACATTCTCTACACAGCAATGAAAGACGAAAATGCACACGTAAGAAAAACCGCGGTCTGGATAAGTGAGGCTTTTGTAAAGAAAAATGACGAACAAATGCTTAAGAGACTGGCAAGTCTTGAGAACGATCCTAGCTACGACGTTAGGCTGCAATTGCTTTTGTCACTATACAATAGCAAATCGCCCATTGCGGAGTCTATTGTAAAAGATGTACAGGTAAAAAATGCAAACAACGACATGTTTGCGTCGGTGCAAAAAGCAATGGACAGAAATAATGATGTGAAGACTTATGGAGCCCGCCTGGCATATATGCCAGACAATGAACGGAAAATGATTCTTGCCGGTGCTGCAACTTTTTCATCTCTATGCGTTACCTGCCACGGCCCGGCGGGAAAAGGAATTGCAGTTGCAGGAACAAATGACTTTGCAGCCCCTCCTTTGGTAAACGCCGTGAAGCGACTAAGCGGAGATAAAAATAACCTGGTTAAAATTGTTTTGCACGGCTTAACAGGTCCCGTTGATGGTAAAACCTATCCTTCAATAATGCCTTCTTTGGCTGCAAACTCCGACGATTGGGTTGCATCAGTCGTCAATTATGTAAGATATGAATTTGGGAAGGTAAATAGCAGGCGTCGTCCGACAGACACGATTGCTCCTTTCGTGACACCTGCTGAAGTTAAATTTGTGAGGGAAAAAAATGCATCGCGCAACAAGCCCTGGACCTGGGATGAACTTGAAAGAACAAGCGGCATTGTGCAGGTTAAAAATTAATTTTAAATGAGTTGATTTGCTTTTCGTAACGACGCTAATTAAGTATAAACCATGGAATGCCAGACATGCGCAAACTCAGCATTAGCAGTTTATTTTTAGTAATATAAAAATGAATAGGGTGTCGCCTTTGATGAATAAAAATTTTACGGTAAGATTGAATTTATTATGTAATTTTAATATTAACGATTATTAACGAAGCGCTTGTCATGCATACTAACTTTCTTCCATCTTGGCTCGCACGTTCACCGCATGCTGTAGTTAGATTTTCAAATTCATCTGCTTACTCTTGACAAATAAATTCTTTTTGATTTGCTAATAAAAGTAAATAAGAACTGGTTTGTTTCATTTAAAAAGATAAGGCCCTTAAATGCCATGTCTGTTAACCTCCTTTAAAAATACTTGAGCCGTTAAATAATAAAAACTATTATGAGCAATAATTCGAAACTCTCCTTAAAATTACTGTTAACACTATCTGTTGTTATTCTTGTTGGAATTTACGCGACAACAATTAAAAAGTTTGTATTGAACACTGCTGCTGATCCAAATCCGAAAATTCAAAAACTTAGGCTGCAGCAGAACTTTAAAGCCGAACACTTGTACAGTCCTTCTGAGGCAGGAAATGGTTCATGGGTGTCGATGACTTTCGATGATAAGGGCAGGATGATTGCTTCGGACCAATACGGTTACTTGTACCGGCTAACAATACCCCCCGTTGGTGCAGATACAAATACCAATAAGAT
>JALYZZ010000231.1 GCA_030948675.1 Bacteroidota bacterium
CTATACCCCATTGCGCGGTGCCGGGTACCTTTCCGGCAATCAAATCATTCTCCTGCACATCGGTTCTCGATTTGATGAAAGAGCCCTTAGAACCCTGTAACACGTAAGCAGGAAGCCCTTCCCGAACTATGTTGCTCGCTTTTAATATCACTCTTTTTTTGTCGTAATACAGTATCAATTCAAAGTAGTCATCGACCTGAGAGAATGGACGAAGAATGGTTATGTCTGCAAAAATGTTTAATGGTTTTCCAAACAATTGTAAGGCCTGGTCTATTAAATGAGCACCCAGATCATATAAGAGGCCATTGCCGGGAGCAGGAATTTCTTTATGCAGCTTTAGACTCGGCTTGTCTTTAAACCTGTCGTAACGGATGGTTACTTCTCCAATATTTCCCAGCAAATTTTCATCTACCACTTGTTTTACCAGCCTAAAATCGCTGTCGAAACGCCTGTTGTGGTAGACTGATATTTTTTTGTTTACTTTCTCTGCCAGTGCTATCAGTTCAACTCCTTCATCTGCGCTTATTACAAATGGCTTTTCTACAACCACATGTTTACCTGCCTGTAAAGCTTTTTTTGCGTATTCGTAGTGGGTAGCATTGGGTGTATTTACGATAACAAGTTCAATCGCGGTGTCGGCAAGCATTTCGTCCAACGTGTCAAAAGATTTCACTTCCGGATACAGGGAGCTTGCTGTCTTTTTACTTCTCTCCCACAGTCCATATAAGTTGTAGTTTTCGTTTGCATGAATGAAAGGTGCGTGAAAAACTTTGCCAGACATACCAAATGAACAGAGAGCAGTTTGTAAAGGAGCTGTCATAGTATTGATTATAATTGGCAAGTTACTAATTAGATGTTATGGCTACCCGACACAAATGAATGAGCAATCTTTTTAATTGAAAAAGCTACATAAATATTTTGCAGATGAACGAAATGCGTCGCAACGATGCTTTATTGAAAAACGGGCGTTCGTACCAAAAAAAGTCGTTTTAATCTATTCGACATCTTTGATTTGATTTGCTTTGAATGCTCACACTTTTCAAGAATTATCCTCCTAGTCTCGCAATACATTTTGCAAGGTCGATGGCATTTTTAGGATCAAGCATTGGGGCAAATAAATCACCTTTTTTTTTGACCCTTGTAACAATTGTTTTTATGTTAAAAGCTTGTGGAGTAAGACCTTCTTTTACCTCACTCCAATCTAATGGTGTAGATACTGTAGCGCCTTTTTTAGGTCTTACACTGTATACACATGCAATCGTTTGTCCCTTACGGTTTTGCAGATAATCCATATAGATCTGGTCTTTGCTCCTTTTACTCAAGCTTCTTTCAAGCGTAGTAATTGCTGGTAACTGAGCCTGGGCTAACATGCAGACAATATTGGCAAAATCTTTTGCCTGGTCGTAACTGTACCTGCCGCCCAGAGGAACGTATATATGCATTCCAGATGAGCCAGAAGTCTTACAAATACTAAGTGCGCCTGCCTGGTCAAGAATTTGTTTTACTACGAGTGCAGCCTCAATTACCTGATTAAAAGTATTATTGTCACTAGGGTCAATATCAATAATTAAATAATCGGGATTATCAAGCGACTTGACCCTGGAATGCCATGGATTAATTTCTATACAACCAAGATTAACGAGGTATAAAAGCGTTGCGGCATCATTGCAAAGTATATAGTCAATGTCTTTTTTTACAGAGTCAGAATATAAAGGGATATGCCTAACCCACGAAGGAGCTTCTTCGCCGGCATCTTTATGAAAAAAACCTTTTTGATTAATGCCATTTGGTGTTCGAAACAGAGACTCCGGCCTATCTTTTAAATAGGGAAGAATTAAAGTGGCCATCTGCTCATAATAGTCCAGCACATCACCTTTTGTAACCCCTTCTTCCGGGAAAAAAAATTTTGTTCTATTTGTTGATTTTAATGTTGCCTTTCCGAATGAGTAGATTTTTTCATTTTCATTTTTTGCAACGCCTGGTGTCGAAACTTCCATTGGTTTCTCTGTTGTTGCAACGGCTTTGTCAACGCCTTTTGCTTTAGCAGGTTTTGTTTTTTTTGCAGCTTGCGCGGCTGACCGTTTTTCAGCGCCCGGTTTAGAGGATGTTACTTCAAGGGGCTTTTTTGCTGTAGCATATTTTTTCGTTGCTGCTTTTTTAGGTGACTTTTTAAGCGGCTTATCAACGGCTGCCTCAATGTTGGAAGCAGCATCATCCGTTTTCATTGTTACTGCATTTATGAATTGAGTGTTTACATCCTTTGCTGCTTTGTCTTCTCTTAATCGCAGAAATATAGGATGCCTTAGTTTTCCATCAGAAGTCCATTCGGTAAACTTTATTTCGCATACATATTTTGGTTCTACCCAGGTTACCGGCATGTTTGTTTTTACCCTTTCTGCAAAGGGAGATGTGCTGGTAATTAAGGGTTGAAGTTTTGCATACAAATCTTTGAGTAACGTAGCATCGAACCCTGAACCAGTGTGGCCAATGTACGTAAGTTGTCCGCTGACAAAGCGGCCTAACACAAGGGCTCCGAAGTATTTTCTGCTGCCACGTGGAGCAGTAAACCCGGCTATAATTGCTTCATCAGATTTATGATGTTTTATTTTAAGCCAGTCTGCAGACCGCTTGCCAGGGTAATACTCACTCGTTTTCTTCTTTGCCATTATCCCTTCAAGATTTCTTTGTTTTATTATTTCAAAAAAATCTTCTCCGCTCTTTTCAATATGATCGCTGTATTTTATAACGTCGTTCTTTTTGAGCGTTTGTTCAAGCAACTTTTTTCTTTCGATTAAAGGCAGTTTATATAGCTGTTTGCCATTTAACTCCAAAAGGTCAAAAACATAATACACGATGGGGTAATTTCTAAACTCGTCAAAATGTTGCAGCTTTTGAAAGTCGGGATTGCCGTCGTCATTTAAAACAACTATCTCACCGTCGAGGACTGCATTTATTTTAAGTGCTGCGAGGGCATCTACTATCGTAGGATAATTTGCAACAAAAGAGTTACCATTTCGCGAATACAGCCTAACACCATTTTTATAAACCTCAGCAATAGCCCGGTATCCATCCCATTTTATCTCGTAAATCCAGTCCTCATTCGAGAAAGGTATATCCGTTTCTTTTGCAAGCATTGCCGGGATGAACTCATCCAGTTTTCTAGTGGGTGCTGCAACTGCCATCAGGGCTTTTTTTTTGCTGGTTTATCCGGTGCGTGTGCGGCAAGCCACTTATTAATGAGAGAATTTTTAGGTGTATTTTCTTCACTGCTATAATCTTCATGCACGGCGTAGCTATCGTTGTGTTTAATTAAAAGCCAACTGTTAGAGTCG
>JALYZZ010000240.1 GCA_030948675.1 Bacteroidota bacterium
AGTAACACTAACAAGCAGTTTATTATCAATACTGGTATCAATTATAAACTGATCATTTTCTTTTAAAAATTCGTACACAGCAGTTTTAGGATTATCACCTATGCCCCATGCCCTTCCTGGTAAATAACCCTCTGGCAGATCTTCTACAATAGTATCGAAAACAACAATATAGGAATTAAGAGACACAAACGGCGAATACAATTTTAGTTCGTCCAACACATGAGCATGAGTGTGATTTGAATCAAGGCAAACCAATATTCTCTCCTTTCCTTTTGCAAACTGTTTTAGCCGCTCTATGACCTTCTCATCAAGTGCAGAACCTTCAATCATTTCAATACGCTTTTTCATGGGGTGCTCTTCAATCGCTTTTCTATTGTGAGCCCTTACATCTATATCAATACCGAGTATTTGGCCATGTCCAATAAGTTCTAACAAAGACGCATAATAAACCAAAGAGCCGCCATGAGCAATTCCAGTTTCAATTATCAGATCAGGCTTTACTTCCCATATTATTTCCTGCATAGCAATCATATCCTGTGGATATTGGATAATCGGCCTTCCCATCCAGGAGAAATTGTAGGAATATTTTGCTTTATTAGATTCAATATTGAATGCATTGGCAGCTTCTACCAGCGTTGTATTAGTTCCGTTAGAATTAATCCGTTCTTCCCGCTCTTTCTTAAATTCTTCAAATAAATTTATCATTACTTATAATAGTTTTCAACCTTTTATTGTCTCCCCAAAATTCCATTGGCTCGTAATCTAAATATGGATAATAACCAAGATTAAGAGAAATAGCTGACCCCTTATCTTTAAGATAAATTTCTACGGTTTCTTTTAGTTGAACGGGTTGACCACTGCAGCAATTTATCACTCCCAAAACTTCGCTTTGCAAAGCTATCGCTGTAATATATGCCGCAACCTTTTCAACAGGCAGGTAGTCTCTTACCTGCTTTCCGCCGCTCATATTAAAGCTGTCTTTCCCTTCACTTATAGCCTTATCGAGCTGAGAAAATATTGAATTAACATTCTGACCTTCTCCAAACATATAAAATAGTCTTATCCATTTTAAAGAATATGAATGTATTTTCTGTAACTCATTTAAAAATTTTCTTAATGTATCTTTTGCTAGCGCATAAGCATTAGCCGGCTCTGTCTTCATTTCCTCTCGTAAACAGCCTTCGACAAATCCATATTCGAAACAAGTTCCTGTTACTGACAGATCTTTTAAACCATTTACAATCATGTTTTTTAATAGCGAATAATGCAACGGCAGGTTGGTTTCAAAATGAAAAAGGGATTTGTACTTTGGCAAACCTTGCCATGCCAAATGGATCATCAGGTCTGGTTGGTCAAAAAGGTCATAGTAGTTTACCTCGTTGGAATAATCCTTAAAGTTGAAAGGAATAAAATTTACGTCATTAAACCATGATTTATCCCTGACTTTTTCAGCAGAACTTGCAGTGGCTATTATTTTGTAATCTCTCTTCAACAACTCATTCACTAAGTAGTGGCCGATAAAACCAGATGCGCCTGTTACAAGAACCTTCTTCATGTTGTTATAATACTTGCAAATGAGGGATTGGAATTACAAACTTTCCTCCCCATTCTTTTATATATTCTAGCTGCTTCATTACTTCTTCCCGAATGTTCCAGGGAAAAATAATAACAAAGTCCGGCTGATGTTTTTTTAACTCCTTTTCTTCTACAACCGGAATATGACTGGCAGGAAGAAATTTATTTTGTTTATGAGGGTTAGCATCTACTACAAAGTCAATAAGGTCTTTTTTCACTCCACAAAAGTTTAAAAGGGTATTGCCCTTAGCAGCAGCGCCATAAGCTGCAACTTTCCGGTTCTCCTTTTTTTGCTGCATAAGAAATTGAGTGAAGTCAAGTTTCACTTTCAACGCTTTTTGCTGAAAGTTGTCATAGTATGTTAGTGACGTTATTCCCGCTCCTGCCTCTTTATCTACAAGCGTCGCTACGTGCGGCGATATCTCCTTGCTTGCATCGTCGTTATGTTTTGCATATATCCTTAAAGAACCTCCATGTGTTTGTATTTCTTCTACATCAAAAAGTTCCAGGCCCTGGTTTTCAAATATTTGTTTTACCGTGTGAAAAGACAAGTAGGAGAAATGCTCATGATAAATTGTATCGAACTGATTATTGTTGATCAGTTGCATCAAATGAGGAAATTCCATTGTGATTACGCCATCTCCTTTTAACATCAACTTCATTCCCGCAACAAAGTCAACAATGTCGGGAACATGAGCTAAGACATTGTTACCCAAAAGCAAATCAGCCTTGCGATTATTCCCTACAAGTTCTGCAGCTAGTCTTGTTCCAAAAAATTCAGTAATTGTTTCTATCCCCTTGTTAATGGCTACCTCTGCTGTATTAGCCGTAGGTTCAATACCTAAAACAGGAATGTTTTTTTCTTTAAAATACTGCAACAGGTATCCATCATTTGAAGCAATCTCAACTATCTGTGACTGGCTTAAATAGTTGAAACGGCTGATCATTTTCTCGGTATAATTTTTTGCATGCTCCAGCCAGCTGCGTGAGTAGGATGAGAAATAAACATATTGATCATTAAAAATAGCATCTGATTTTTTGTACTCAGGAATTTGCACCAAAAAACAATTGCTGCAAGTGTAAACTTTTAGAGGATAAAAAACTTCGGGTTCATCCAACTGCTCTTTATCTAAAAAAGAATTAGAAGCAGGGGAATTTACCATGTCTATAAAAATATTAGTTAATTCTGACTTACAAAATCTGCATTGCATAATTATATACCCTCAAAGTTTTGGTCCAAAAAAGGATGTTGTTTATCACGCTCAGAAATGTCGCTGACAAGCAAAGGCCATTGAATATTTATGGCAAAATCATCGAAACGTATTCCCGCTTCTGCAGCAGGAGTGTAATATTCTGTGTGAAGATAAATAAGTTCACAGTCTTCAGTGAGCGTTTGAAACCCGTGTGCAAAGCCTTCCGGAATGTACAGCATGTTTTTCTTCGCGGCCGACAATTCGGTACTATACCATTTTAAAAAAGTCGGAGAATTTTTACGCAGGTCAACAATTACGTCATGCACCGCTCCGGCGACGCAACGTACCAACTTTATTTCGCGATAAGGCGACTGCTGAAAGTGCAACCCGCGAACAGCTCCTTTATTATTTGTGCAGGAATGATTCATCTGAATCCATTCTTTGGAATGACCGATTTGCTTAAATTCTTCTTTACAAAAAAAACGTGCAAACCATCCTCTGTTGTCTGCTCGTGGCGTTAGTTTGATCTCATAACTTCCAGCTAAGTATGTGGGTTCAAATATCATAGTTCGAGGAATTCCCTAATTTGCTGACGTGTGTAATCAGCCAGTTTACTTTGGGGCTGTTTATACCAGTTAATGGTCCATTCAATAGACTGCCTGGCACTAAGCTTAGGATGCCAATCTAATTCCCTTATTGCTTTACCTATATTTAATTTTAATAAGCTTGCTTCGTGAAGTGCATTAGCATCAGAAAGATCTTGCCAAGTTCCGCTACCCCATAATTGAATTGCTGTTTTTACAAGTTCTTGTACAGTAAGATGATCATCCGGTAAAGGACCAAAATTATAAGCATCTCCTAGTTTAGTGCTATCTGTATCCATTAATTGGGCGAGCAACAAGTAACCGGTTATCGGTTCCAGCACATGCTGCCAGGGGCGTACTGAATTAGGATTACGTACATTAATTGTTTCGTTATTCATTAAAGCCTTCACGATATCGGGAATTAATCTGTCCTTACTCCAGTCTCCACCTCCAATTACATTTCCCGCTCTTGCACTTACTATTTTTTTTCGGTGCTCTTTATATTTCCCGGGATTGAAAAAGGAGTTTCTGAACGAACTTACTACTATTTCTGTACAAGCTTTACTGGCACTATAAGGGTCATAACCCCCCAATCGATCTTCTTCTTTGTAAAGAATATCCTGCTCCTTATTCTGATACACTTTATCAGTAGTGATAATAACAGCCGTACAAGGCTCGTGAAGTTCCTTCATTGCTTCGAGCAAATTCGCTGTCCCTACCACATTCACTTCAAATGTCTCTGAAGGAATTTCGTAGGACCTTCTTACTAAAGGTTGAGCTGCTAGATGAAAAATGATGTTAGGTTGAAAGGATAAAATTTCACTTTTCAGTTGTTCTTTATCTCGTATATCTGCTATTACACTCTCCG
>JALYZZ010000253.1 GCA_030948675.1 Bacteroidota bacterium
GAATGGTTTTCAAACAGATATTTAACTTTTTACCGCCGGTGGTTGTGAATAAACCTATGTAAAATTTTAATACAACTTTTCCTTCTACAAATTCCCTGTTTCAAGTTTCTTTTTTGGAAATTTCTCTCCCGTTTAGAGCCGACCAATACTTATTTCAAGTCTTCTGCTACTTTTAATAATTCTTTAATTTACACTTCAACGTATTGATTATTAATATGTTTAAAAATGTTGTAAATGTTTAAATTAATTTATCTTTTCATGCCAACATCTTTTTTGGGCACTAAAATGTCCTTTAGCAACGTTTAAATAGGGTGTCAACCTCCGTTGGCTCAACATCCTAAATCCAAAACATGACGAATCTACTTCACTTACACAACGAGACAACTAACCCGAATTCAAGTGAACGGGTAAGTTGTCTAAAACCAACAGTTTGTTTCAAATTGCTGCTTGTAGTTCTTTTAACAGCGCTTACAACTAATTTATTTGCTAATACAATTACAACTGTTGGTAATGGAAACTGGAATTCAACAACGCCCAACGCGCCCTGGCCTGGTGGCACCCTTCCAGCTAGTACAGACGATGTGATTATAGGAAATGGTCTTACACTAACGGTTACCGCAAATCAGATTTGTAACTCTCTCAGTTTTACAGCCCCAAGTAGCGGTTCGGGTTCCGGTACACTGATAGTAAACACCGGTTATGTACTTACTGTTACTACTGCTGTATCGGCGTCAGCTCCCACTGTTGCGGTCAAGGCAACCGGCTTGTATTATATCTCAGGAGGAGGCCAGGTTAACTGTGCCACACTTAACTGTAATAATAACCTCTTGCCTACAGGGGGCCCACTTACTAATATCACACTAACTTCTACACTTACTAATTTAAATGTGTCAGGAGATCTAAATATCTACTCC
Organism: Bacteroidota bacterium; assembly: GCA_030948675.1. Taxonomy (GTDB): domain Bacteria; phylum Bacteroidota; class Bacteroidia; order Chitinophagales; family Chitinophagaceae; genus Segetibacter. The sequence goes on from JALYZZ010000253.1 coordinate 915, forward strand.
ACCTATAATTCCTCCGGAGGAAAATCTAACAACGGAAAATTTAACATACAATCTGGTACGGTAACAGTAAATGGAAACATTAATACAATCAGTTCCAACTCAGCGAATATAGTAACACTCGACTTAGTTACATCTGCTAATAATCCATCACTAATTATTGGTGGATCAACCCCATTTAACCTCAGTGCTACTGGAACCAATACAATCAGCCTGAATGGAACAGGTGCCACGGTTACATATAACGGAGCAGCACAAGCAGTATACAATACCAGTTATACAAATCTTTCCCTGGCAGGCAGCGGTATTAAGTCTATGCCTGTGTCGGCGATTAATGTTACAAATAATTTAAGTATATCTGGTACAGCAAACACGGTTTCGGGAAGTGCCGTTACAGTTGGCGGTGATGTTTCTATCGGCCCAGGATCTACCTTCACTGCCGGAAGTTATGGTCATAATGTTGCTGGTAACTGGAGTAATAGCGGGACATTTACGGCCGGTACTTCCACTGTTAACTTAAACGGTTCCTCCCAACAAACTATTTCAGGCGGCGCTACGACAACTTTTAATAACTTAACGCTTAACAATACAACGGGCGCCTCTATATCCACTTCTCCGGTAATTACAGGTATCCTCACTTTTACAAATGGTAAAATAACGACAGGCACAAATAAAGTAACCTTAGGCGCTGCTGCAACAACTGCGGGAGTAGGCACCGGTAAATACATATATGGAAATGAGGAGATCTTTATTCCAAACGCAACTGCCCCAACAAGAACTTTTGACATTGGCGACAACAGCAATTACATGCCTGTTGTAGTGGCATTTAGCGGTACTGCCAGCGGTTCGGGTTCTATAACTGCTTCTATGCAACCCGGCGACCATGCCGACGTTGTTAATTCTGGTATCAATGGTTTACTGAGTGTGAACCGTAACTGGACTTTGACGAATGCTGGCGTAAGTGGCTACACGTCTTACGGTGCTACTTTCAATTATATTGCTGCTGACAAAGATGCGTTAGCAAACGCTGCAAATTTTGTGGTTCGTTCGTACGATGGCTCCAACTGGAATGCGACGAATCTCGTTAGCGCTAATACGCTTTCTACCCGCGCCGATGGTATGACTTCATTCGGTACTTATCAAATTGGTACGCCTGGTAGTGCACCTGTTATCGTTACCAACCCTGTTGCAGTGTCGGCCTGCTCATCTAACGGGGCGTCTTTTACTGCAACTGCTACCGCAACACCCACAGCAATCATAAAATGGCAACGCGATCCTAATACAGGTACTTTTTCTGATATAACAGCCACCTCAGATGGAAGTATTTATAGTAGTTATAACAGTACAACGTTAAACATTTCAAATACTGCAGGCCTTTCTAATTACCAGTACCGGGCTGTTTTTACAAATATAAATGGGGTGGCGACCTCTACCAGTTCAACGCTGTCCGTTACCACTGCGCCGGCAGCAACTATTTCCTATGGTTCGACTGTTTTTTGCAACACGGGTTCTGCCGCAGCCAGTATTACCGGTACCCCCACCGGAACTTTTTCGTCAACAACCGGTTTAAATATTAACCCGGCTTCTGGTCTTATTAACCTTGCCAGCAGCGCACCAGGCACTTATGCAGTTACTTATGCAATAGTTGCCGCAGGTGCTTGTCCTTTGTATCAAAATAATCTAAGCCTTACCATTAATGGCCTTGGCACATGGACAGGAGCTGTTAGCACAGATTGGAATACAGCAGGTAACTGGCAATGTGGGGTCATTCCGACTATAACCACAGATGTTACCATTCCGGCAAGCTTGTTTAACTATCCTGTCATTAGCAGTACTGCAACGGCAACTGCAAACAACCTCACGCTACAGTCAGGATCAAGCATCACGGTTTCAAACGGAGTGTTACAGATAGCAGGCACACCCGCTACTGCCGGAGGAAAAATAACTGCAAGCAGTGGAAAAGTGGAGTTTAAGGGAAGCGCTGCCCAGGTTATTCCGGCAAGTCTTTTTGCTTTCAACGTGGTGAAAGATCTGGCAATCACCAATCCAACAACGGTAACACTTGCTGGTGCAGTAAGGGTAACAAATTCGGTAAGTTTTGGTAACGTAAACAGTAGCACTTTAAACAGCAACGGATACCTTACGCTCGTTTCCACGGCTGCTAATACTGCCAATGTTACTGACATCACCAATGCAGGAATAAACAGTGGAAATAAAATTTTGGGAGATGTAACAGTGGAAAGATATGTGCAAGGTAAGCGCGCTTACCGCTTCTTAACTGCTCCTGTCAATAGTACCACTAGCATCAAAACCAACTGGATGGAAAATACCAATAATCCAAGTACCTCTGTGAATTATAATCCTGTACCGGGTTATGGTACACATATTACCGGGGTGGGTGGTAACACAAATGGCTTCGATGTTACCGGCACTAACAACCCATCCCTTTTTTCGTTTAATAATACCAATCAAACATGGGTGCAGGCTCCCAATACTTCGGGTTTGTTTTCTGCGGGAAACGGGTTTCGTACAATGGTTAGAGGTAACAGAAGCGTAGATTTAAACAACAATAGCGCTACGCCTTCAACTACAACTCTTAGGGCAAGAGGCACACTTGTAACAGGGCCGGTGGTTTTTGCAGCAACGGGTGGTACTGCAGGAATGCCTGCACTTTCAACTGTAACAGGCGCTTATAATTTTATTGCAAATCCATACGCAAGTAGTGTTAACTGGGAGTCGGTTGTTGCAACCGCTAATGATGTATCCCCCAGCCTATATATTTTTGACCCAACGATTTCAGGCAGCAACGGACGCGGCGGGTATGTTTCCTATAATGCAATTTTAAAAGTAACAAGTATTTTAAGTTCCCTCATCGCGAAAGATGTACAATCGGGACAAGCTTTTTTTGTACAGACTAAAGGGCCAAACCCCTCTCTTACTTTCAAGGAATCATACAAGTCAACTGGCTTTCTTCCCGTCTTTAGATCCAGCAGCGAAGTACCTCATATCATTCTGGAGCTGATGCTTCCCGACCAGGTTACTACCGGCAGCGCTTCTGATGGAGCAGCAGTATACTTTTCTGATGATTACAGCCCCGCCATCAGCGACGAAGACTCATATAAGTTTACTAACCAGGATGAAAATATCGCCATCATGCGAAACGGCATTCCGTTAAGCCTTGAAGGTCGTAAGCCGGTCTCTGGTGTGGACTCGGTCTCGTTGAAAATATGGCAACTAACCGGCAGCAACTATACGCTGAAGATTAATGTTGAGAATTTTGAAAGTAATGTTGAAGGATACTTTGAAGACAGGTTTCTAAAAACAACCACACCGCTGCAGCCCGGTCAAAATCTGCTGCCATTTAGTATAACATCGAATGCTGCATCTGCTGCATCTAACCGGTTCAATATTGTATTTGAAACCCTGGCTACACTTCCTGTAAGGCTAACCGGTGTAAAAGCCTATGTAAAAAACAAAGGAGTGCAGGTTGACTGGGTAGGTGAGTCTGAAAGCAATATGGACCTTTATGAAGTAGAAAGATCTATAGACGCACAACACTTTGAAACAATAGGCTCTGCTAAAGCAAAAAATAATCCCGGTATTGCAAGTGCGTACAGTTTCTTCGATGCCACCCCGGTTGCCGGCGACAACTACTACCGGGTAAAAGCTCTGGAGAAATCGGGTGATATAAAACTTAGCGAGGTAATGAAAGTGCAGGTAGCAGACGCGAAAAGCGCTATTACGGTAACGAACAACCCGGTACAAGGAGGTGTTGTAAAACTATTGTTTAACAATGCAGAGAAAGGAAATTACGTGGTAAGCGTGATGAATTTATTGGGTGAAAAAGTTTATACAGGAAACATTTCCTACACCGGTGGAACGTCTTACGAGGAGATTAAGTTAAACAGTCATCTGCCGGCCGGCATATATCAATTGCAGGTGAACAATAATAGTTTTAATAAAAACATACAGATACTTGTGAAGTAACAACCCGTACATCATTTGTTGTTGCCAGATAAAAAAGTCAGAAGAATTGTAACTCTTCTGACTTTTTTATTGTTTTAATCCAGCAGCATTTTATTCGTTAAGAAAGTAAAGCTGCATTAAATCAAAGAATGCGATCGTTTTGTTGATCGCCAGCTTTTGCAGCAATAACACTTAGCTTTGATTTTTTTTAAAAAGGGCTTATATGTTTAATAAAGCTGGTTTACGTCAGTTTTCGTTCATGCAAAAACTTTTTCACTTATGCTTTAAATTTTCGCCACATAGCAACTAGTAATGCTCAGTAATCAATATAACGAAAAGTCGGTTAGGAATAATTTAAAGATTGGCGGCGAGATAGACAAACTTAAGATTGACCAGCAATCTATAAATCTCTTTATGCAGGCACCTGTCGGCATTTGTCTTTTACAAGGTGCAGAATTTAAAATAACACTGGCAAATGAGGCAACTCTTGATCTATGGGGTAAGGGAAAAGATGTGATTGGAAAGACTATTTTGGAGGCTATTCCCGAAATTATAGGACAGGGCTATTTAGAGTTACTTGAAAAAGTTATGACTACGGGTGAACCCGTAAAGTTTTATGAAAGTGAAATACGGTTGTTGAGAAACGGTGTCGAAGAAGTGCTGTACGTCAATTTCCTCTACCAACCTTATTATGAAATGTCGGGGGTTGTCTCCGGAGTACTGGCGATTGCTATGGAAGTAACCGAGACCGTAGTGTCACGCAAAAAAACTGAGGAGAGTGAAACCAGGCTCAGAAATATTATTGAGCAGACGCCCACCCCAATTCTAATTTTAAAAGGCGAAGAACTGGTGTTGGAAGTTGCAAACCAACCTCTTTTTGACCTTTGGAATGTCGGCCCCGAAGCGCTTGGCAGGCCTTTTCTGAACATATTGCCCGAAATGCGAGACCAGGTTTTTGAAAAATTATTAAAGAATGTCTATCGCACGGGCGAGGCATACTTTGGCTTTGAAACACCTGTCGTTTTTCATAGAAAAAACGGCATTAAAGAAACGGTCTATGTCAACTTTGTCTATCAGCCTTACCGCACAAAAGACAATGTTATAACGGGTGTAATTGTGCTGGCATCTAATGTTACAGATCAAGTTATTGCGAAGCAGGAACTGGTTAAAAGTGAAGCAAGAAACCGATTAGCCGTTGAGGCTGCTCAACTAGGTACCTATGAAGTAGATATAAACCGGCAAACCATATTTCATAACGAACGAACAGCTCAGATCTTCGGTTTTCCACCTTCGTACCAGATCGCTTATGGTACCATGATCAAACATATTCATCCGGATGACATAGAAATAAGGAACACAGCGCATGCGGTTGCCAGGGAAAAAGGCGAACTTTTTTATGAGGTGAGAATAATACGTGCAAATAATGAAATTCGCTGGATCAGGTTAAACGGAAAATATATAAGCAAAGAAATTGCGAACGACTTTTTAATTGGAACAATATTCGACATTACCGAAGAAAAAAGAGCAGCAGAATTGCTGGAGCAAAAAATAAATGAGCGAACCAAAGAGTTGGTGCGCGCTAATGAACAATTAGAAAAATCGAATCTTGAGTTAGAACAATTTGCCCACATATCAAGTCACGATCTGCAGGAACCGCTGCGAAAAATAACGCTTTTTGCAAACATGACCATTAAGCAGGGTAATCAGAATCTTGATGACAAGACAAAAAGAAACCTTGATAAAATAAAAGAAAGCGCACAAAGAATGTCAGCTTCTTTAACTGCCTTACTCAACTACAGCGAGCTTAAAAAAGTAGAAGAATTTGTAGGCATCGACGTAGACAAAGTAGTAACAGGTATACTGAGTGACCTGGAAATGTTGATCGCAGAAAAAGAGGGAAGAGTAGTAAGAGATCGCTTGCCGGTGATAAAAGGAATACCGCACCAGATACAGCAGTTGTTTTACAACCTGATTAACAATGCATGCAAGTTCTCGCGGCAGGATGTTGCCCCCGTGATCCAAATACATTTTAAAGAAGTTGATGGCACCCACAAAGAGATTAATACTGATGCGGCCACGGATTACTGGGAGTTTATAATAGAAGACAACGGAGTAGGTTTTGAGCAAAAGTTCGCGGACAGAATTTTCTCAATGTTTCAGAGGTTGCATAATAAAGAAGCCTATGGGGGAACAGGCATTGGACTGGCCCTTTGTAAAAAAGTAGTAGAAAACCACAAAGGGTTTATTTGGGCGGTAGCAGAACCAAACAAAGGCGCGCAGTTTCACGTTATTCTTCCTAAATGGTAGCATGAATGATAGGTGGAATATTAGACTCCAGTATTTATCTTTGAACAATAAAAATTTTTTGTGAAGAAAAATATGCGTACAGTTTTATGCGTAGACGATGATGCCGACGACAGGGAAATTGTCGGCGCAGTTATCAACGAGATAGATCCAAGTTATAAAGTAGTGCACGCCGAAAACGGGCATGAGGCCCATCAGTATTTAAACGCCGCAAAAGAAAACGGAAATTTTCCATGCCTTATTATCTTAGATATCAACATGCCGGTAATGGATGGTAAAGAAACACTGGTAGAATTAAAAAAAGACAGAGTTTTAAAGCAGATTCCCGTAGCCATGTTTAGTACATCTTCCAGCCCGGCAGACATTGCCTTTTTTTCTACGCACGGAGTAGAACTGGTTAAAAAACCAAACGATTTATCGGCAATTGCAGTAGAGGTTCGTAAACTCTTAAGCCACTGTGGTGAGGGTTAATTGAAATATTTTTTAGTAAATACAATGAAAGGAAGTAAGATTTTATTAATTGATGATGATAATGATGATGTAGAGATACTGGCAGATGCTTTTACAAGAAGTGGAGTTGACAGTGTGCATTATGTTCATACAGTTATGGACGCGTTTATCTACCTGCAGGCACTGCCTTTAAATGAACTGCCTAAACTGGTTATTACTGATTTGTATCTGCCAGGTATAACCGGTTTAGAATTTCTTGCTGATTTGAAGACAATGGAAAAATATAAGCAGATTCATGTAATTGTTCTATCGACCGTTAAGTCTAATGCAGAGATTGAACGCTACAAACAAATGGGAGCCATCGATTATGTAAAAAAGCCATCCAGTTATGAAGAATACCTTGAAGTGGCGCAGAATATTAAAAGCAGATTACTCGCTTAAGCCTTTCAGGCTTTTTGTCTTTTTCTCCTGATTTCAAAGATTACCACGTGGCAGCTTTGCCTCTGATTCTTTTTTAAAGCAATTCCTAAGTTTCACAATTAGTCACCCATCATTTTGTTCTCATTGGATTAAATAGTTAGAAGCTGCACGAAGCTTTTCTGCCTCTAGTGTCAATAATTTTTTAATACAATAAAACAATATTGCTGTCGTTTTCTAAAGCGATGTTTTCGTAAAGAAAACACCGTGTTGTTTAAATTTTTACATAAAGGTTCAAAAAGCATCGCTATTATTTAACTATTGTATATGACCAGTATTAAAGAACTTATTATTACTACCCATACTACGTCTATTGTATTATTTGCCATTCTCTTTTTTGTTAAGCTTGCATTGTTTCTGCGCGATGAAAAAGGCTGGGATTCTATCTCTTTTTTACACTTTACCACCATTAGTTTGAAAATGACTATGAGCAAAGAATTACGGAAAAAGAGAAAGTTGCAAAACACGATAACCAATGTACTCCTAACCGTTATCTTATTTTTATCTGCCATTTCTGCTTTTAAATTTTTTATAGACTAGTAGTTATTTTGGCTGATAACATTGCTGCAGTTGCAGCAATGTTAATTCAAACACTACAGTTGCACCATATTCCCTATGCTCACACCTGCAGTCTTAATTAAGTTTGCGGCTGCAAATGAAGTCAAACTAGTCTCTTGTGCTATTCTCGAACCTAGAGATTACACTTTCTCCGGCTTCTAATTAATTCTTTTTTCTTGTATTTAAGTCTTTCAGCGTTGGGTGTATAGCTGTGTCTTCTCCGGGCAATAAAAAAACTTCTATAAGCGTTTTGACAAGTGTTGTTTTCGTTTCATAGAAAGCAATCCATTATCCTATTGATGTTGCAGCGATAACATTCTAATAATTGAATAGTTGATGCAGTATCATAAACAAATGTTTTATGAGTGCACAGGCAGGTACCAAAACTGGTTGTAATTTTTTATATAGCGGGTCTCAAAATACAAATACGTATAAAAAGCAAGCCTTTGTGCTTATTTTTTTTGCGTTTATCTTCATTGGTAAAACGTTCGCGGCGACTGTTACTACTCAGGGCAGTGGCAATTGGAGTTCTACTGTTCCTGGTTTACCGTGGCCTGGTGGGGTGATTCCTGCTGCTGGAAGCGATATTGTTATTGCAGACGGAACTACCCTTACTGTTGATGGAAACAGAAGTTGCAATTCAATTGGATTCGCTGATCAGGGACCATCGGCTAATGGAACTTTAAGTGTAAATGCAGGCTTTACGCTTACTGTAGCTACCACAGTATCCTGTCCAATTGCAACTGTAGATATAAAGGTTACTGCTACCTACAATTTAAGCGGCCTCGGTACCATTAATTGTGCAAATTTAATCTGCAACAATACTTTCAAACCCAGCGGCAGCAATACTACTGTAGTTACTGTAATTTCTACTATTAGTAATATGAATGTGTCTGGAGATCTGATTTTAAACGGAACTGTTAACCAGGGGAATAAAACGAATAATGGTGTTTTTAACCTTCAAACGGGAACAGTTACAGTAGGAGGCGCAATTACAACGGTGGATATTGCCAACGCTAATACTACCACTTTTGATATGGTTACCGGGTCCGCAAGCCCTACACTGATTCTTACCAACGCATCGCCCTTTAAATTAATGAATAAAGGGACGAGCCCAATGAATTTTAACGGGGCAGGCGCAACTGTAAATTACGCTTCTGCCAGTGCTCAGACAACGCAGGGTAAATCAGGAAGTCTTAACACTACTTATACCAATCTAACCCTTTCTGGTGGGGGAGCCAAGAGTTTATCGAACGGTATTATTGTAAACGGAACGTTATCCATGCAAGGCGCTGCAACTGTCGCTTCGTTTACTCCGACTTACGGGCCTTCGGCCACCCTTGAGTATAAGGGCAGCACTGCCCAGACTACTTCAGATGTTGAATATCCTCCAACAGGACTATCAGGAGCACCTTTAAACCTAAGAATAGATAATCCCCTCGGTGTAACATTAAACGATGATAAAAGTGTTTCGGGCACATTGAGTTTTATAAACGGAAAAATAACTACAGGTATAAACACTTTATCTATTGGGGTAGCCGGAACAGTGACGGGAGCCGGACCAGGAAAGTAT
>JALYZZ010000257.1 GCA_030948675.1 Bacteroidota bacterium
CCCATAAGCTTACTTCGTACGATTCTTAAATTCTTAGTTTTTTAGCCTGTTCCACTGGTTTAAAAACCGCAGTTTTTCCTTTACTTGCTTTAGCTCAAACCGTAAATTGCTAAATTCATCAATAGAGCAATTGCTTATCATCTTTTCACAGGCCTGCATTTGCTGCACTAATTGCTCACTTTCATTTATCTGGGTTCGTTGTTGCTCCATATTGTTTACTTATCTTTTTAGTATTTCAACTGAAATTATTAAAAAATAACATGTAATGAATGTTACAAGACGTCAGTTATTTAGTTTTTTAACAAATCTTGTTAATTCTCTAACGCACAATTCTAAAAAATAATTGCACAAAAGAAAAGGTCTTGAAAGACAAAAGAGTGATGCTTAGCTTATTTTCTCTCTCACAAGCGTTAACTATCTACTATTACATTTAGTAAGAATTACATTCTTGCTGACGTTTGCTGTGTTGTATTAAAAACAAGCTGTTCTGCAGAGCTAGTTTACTTATCATTTGTATTGCCTGCTGACATTTGCTGTGTAAGCCGGCAAGTTGCCGTATGGGATCGGGAATTGTTTTTAGTTGAAAGATGCAGGAAATTTATACCCGCCGTTTTTCTTTAGCCTGCTACTTCGGCTTAATATTAGTAAAGGAGGTTAACTCGTTGCGAAAAGTGAAGTTATTATTTATAAAATTATTTTTATAAGACTTTGCCTTCATAATCCCTTCTGGCGTAATGGATATCGCTATCTTGTCCAGTTGCTTAATCGTTACAAGTTTCTCTGCTGCTAAACCTTCCAGGTGCTTTAGAATGATAGGCCAACCACCTGATTGTCTTAAAATTATTTCGTGGGGAGTACACAAGTACGTGTGTGGAGAAGGATCTGCTTTTACAATTTCATATATTATTGACAACGTTTCATAGCGTGCTTCCATCCAATAAAAATACTTTAATTCTTTTTTTATTTTAAGTATCCTGTTCCTAATATTTGTCAACATAAAAAGTAAAGATATACACCGCGGAAGATGTAACAATTATTGGCCGCCTGCCATGAGCACCTGTTCGACACACAAACGCTAACAATACCTGCCAAAGGCGTAGAAGATTAACGCGACCGATACCGTTGATGACATCGTAGTCACTGGGGTTAGTAATGACCGGTAGCCCTCAAAAGAATACCTTGAAAAGTTAAGGCACATTGTGTGACAGCAACTCTCACGATGAAAGTGATTTAGCAATTTTATTTTTTGTCCTCAATCGCTGTCAATAATAATGATCGCCGAGATTAACCAAATGAAGAACGCATAGATATAATAGAAGGTATTTTCTTTCGTTTAAACAGTAGATATTTCCTATCCATATTTTAAACTCTGTAAAAAGAACAAGATTGAAAACACTACTTTTTTTTGTAATCATGTTGGTTGTTGGGTATTCAGTAAAATCTCAGGAACTTTTATTTAAAGTAACGCAAGCAGGAGCAGCATATAGAAATACCAAAAGCGGCAGATTTACCAATGCTGAAGTCAACGATATACAGGGAACGATTTTGCTGCGAAAAAACAAGCTGATAGTTGACGCAGAAAAAAAGGCCAGTTATACGCTTATAAAAAAAGAAGCAGGGAGCAACCTACATAGCAAGGTGTTGGCGTATACATACAACGGCAAAGATGAAAACGATGCAGTAATCTCATTTATGTATAAACTAAATCTCACTTCAAAAGAAGCCGTCATAGAGCTCACAAATGACAAAATTAAAACCTACTATTTTGGCACTTTTTCCTCTCCTGACCTAACTATTCAGTAGTGACACGCCGATCGTAAATGAATAACCGAACTTATGTAGTAACCGGTGAGCAAGTAACTGCCAAATAATATTCAAACAACACGAGGTGTAAGGAGAAATAAGTGACACAAAAAAAGGCTGAGGATCATAATTATATTTAGAAATAACAAGGGTGTGTGTTTTCAACCCCGAGAACTAATTTTTGCTATGCGGCAACTACTTGGTGCACAGGACCAATATCAACTAATACCGACGTTGAAAACTTTTTTTAATACCACAGTATATGTGTAAACCAGCAGGAATCTTTGAAAATACAGCCCCTAATTGACGAAAATACAGAGTGGTATTGTTTTTATACAAGTTGTTGATGAATAATTATTTATCTAAATGCTCATAAAGTGAGTAAAAGTGATAAAAGAAGATTAATTTGACGCTTTATATTACTAACTTTAAATCAAAACATTTTTATGGCAAAGGCAACACCAAAAAAAGCAGCACCAAAAAAAGCTGAAGCTAAAGCTCCGAAAAAAGCTGCAGCAAAATCTACCGGAAAAGCAGCGGGTAAAAAACAAGAAGGGCAAGCAAATGCAGGTTTGATGCAACCACTAACAGTAAGTGCAGACCTGGCTAAAGTAGTTGGTAAAGAACCATTGCCAAGAACACAGATCATCAAGAAAATGTGGGACTATATTAAAGCAAATGACTTACAGGATAAAGACAACAGAAGAATGATTAATGCTGATAAAAATTTGAAAGTTGTTTTTGATGGTAAAGACCAGGTTTCGATGTTTGAGTTGGCAAAAGTGATCAACAACCATGTAAAAAAATAGTGTATTGCTGATGCGCAATCTTTCAACTAAAACAGTATAGGTTGCGCATTAGCATTTCAAACATCGCTGAAACAATTAGTAGCGAAGAGTATACAAC
>JALYZZ010000261.1 GCA_030948675.1 Bacteroidota bacterium
ATGTCAGACAGTACTGCAGATGTTAGATATCCGATAGGTAAATTTAAAGTGTTATCATTTTCAGAAGAGCTTCGGCTTCAGTGGATAAATGACATCAGGTTTTTACCAAACGATTTGGAAATGGCTATCCAAACTTTCGACGAGTATCAGTTAGATACTGCATACCGCGAAGCTGGCTGGAGTATAAAACAACTCGTTCATCATGTGGCGGACAGTCACATGAACGCGTACATCAGGTTTAAGCTGGCGCTGACAGAAGAACGTCCAACAATAAAGCCGTACGAAGAAGCTAAATGGGCCGAGCTTCCCGACACGTTTGCTGTGCCAGTAAATGTATCCGTTACGTTGCTACATGCGCTTCATCGCAGGTGGACAGTTATAAATGAAAGCCTAAGTAAAGAACAGTTAGAAAACAAGACAGTATACCACCCCGAACATCAAAAGCAAATGACCCTCTGGGATTTGTTGGGTATGTATGCGTGGCATAGCAGGCACCACCTGGCACAAATTAAGAATCTTAAAGAACAAAAGGGCTGGTAGCGGTTAATAATGGAAAACAGAGGATTGAAGTGGAAAATACTTTCATCAGAGTATCTTTTTAATGATACCTGGCTGAGGGCTAGAAAGGACAAATGTCAAAGGCCTGATGGCAAGATTATCGAGCCCTATTATGTGATGGAATATCCTGATTGGGTAACTGCCGTTGGGATAACAACCGATGAACAGGTAATTCTGGTAAGACAATACAGGCATGCGTTGGGCGAAGAATGCTTGGAATTGCCAGGAGGATGTGTAGATGCTACGGACCGGGACTATGAAGCAGCAGTAAGGCGCGAATTTTTGGAGGAAACAGGCTACAGATTCGACAACGCGCAATATCTTGGCAGAAGCTCTGCCAACCCATCTACCAATGCCAATGCATTGCATATGTTTTTACTTACCGGCGGCAGAAAACAACAGGAGCAACAGTTAGATTACAATGAAGAAATACAGGTTTTAGCCGTTGGTATGGACGAGTTTAAACAGATGTTGCTGGATAATAAGTTTGTTCAATCAATGCATGTTACTAATATTTTCTATGCGCTACAGAAGTTGGGGAAACTAAAATTGCTTTAACTCTGTTAGAAATGGAATATTCTACCCGGGAAATAAAAATAAAAGAGCCGTCGGAACGACGGCTCTTTTAACTTCTTAAGCATTTTATGAAATGTTGATTAACCTTGCGGGTTTTTGTTTTATCTCTTCACGTTTTGGTATTAACAAGTGAAGCACACCATTCTCGTATTTAGCCTTGATGTTGTCTGCGTCTACAGCTTCTTTTGAAAGTTGAAAACTTCTTTGAAAGGTTTGATAACTAAATTCTTTTCTTGTCCATCGCTCGTCTTGTTTTTCCTCATTTTCGTGCTTCCATTCAGATCCGATAGTTAACACGTTGTTGTTTAATTCTACCTTAAAATCTTCTTTTTTCATTCCTGGAGCAGCCATTTCAACCACAAATGAATCAGCGGTCTCTTTCACGTTCACTGCGGGAACTGTAGTGCCGGTATTAGAGAAGTTGGAGTTGCTCCAGTCAAATAAATCCCTGGTAAAAAAGTCGTCAAATAATCCAGGCAAAGAGTTAATTAAATTTCCGTTTCTTTTTGCGAGTGTCATAATAGCCTCCTTTTAATAAATGGTAAATTAATTAAGGTTTACATCAGATGTCAATCAACCAAAATGCCACTTGGTTCACGACTGTAATTTTTTCAGAATTTGAAAAAACTTGTCAGTTTTTTTAAGAAAAAATGACAAGTAGAAAACAATAAATTTATGCCGAACAGAGCGTGATTTGATAGCCCATTCAATTATAGGAAGCTGTAATTACGCCATGAGTGAGATGTGTAGTGCACCTCTATTACAACTTGCTTTTCTTCAAAAAACGAGTATTTAAAAGAATAGAAGAGGCAGAGAGGCCGGTAACAAAACCCAACCAAATTCCAGAAGCGCCCATATGAAGGTTAAAAGATAGAAAATAGCCAACGGGTATTCCGATAAGCCAATAGGCAATGGCTACAAAAAGTGTTGGCGTTTTTACGTCTTTCATTCCTCTTAGCAGCCCCACACCAATTGATTGAGTAGCATCAGAAATTTGAAACAACGCCGCAAATACAAGCAACGCAGATGATATTGTAGCTACTTCAGTGTTATTGGTAAATAGTAGCGGTAACTGATTTCTAAATAAAATAAATAAAAGAGCACACACACAACCATAAATCAAACCTCCTCCGATTGTGCTTGTTCCGATATTGCGCAATAGTCCTCTTTCATTTCTTCCATACGCATTTGCTACGCGTATAGAGCCTCCAAGCGAAAGACCGGCAGCAGCCATAAAAGTGGCTGTAGCAAGATTAAGTGCAATTTGGTGTGCAGCTTGCGATGTTGCTCCCAGCCAACCAATAATAATTCCTGATAAGGAAAAAGCTGCCACTTCCATACCATATTGAAGGCTGGTTGGCACCCCTATCTGTAAAAGCTCTTTCCAGGTATTGGTATCGATCTTCCAGGCTGTTGCTCGAGCTAATATGTAAGGTTTGAATATTTTGTGTTTTAAAACAATAATGATTAATACTACGGCAATTAACACGCGCGTAATCAGTGTTCCAAGCCCTGCACCTGCCAGTTCCATCCTCGGAAAACCGAATCTTCCATAAATAAAAATCCAATTTAAAAAGGCATTTAATGGTAGCGATATCAGTGATAGGGTCATAGCAGTTTTGGTAAACTCAAGTCCATCGCAGAACTGCTTTACCGCGGCAAACATCAGCATGGGTATCAATGACCAGGCAATTAATTTATAAAAAGGCAGCGCCAGTGTTGCCACCTCCCTGTCTTGTCCCAAATGAAATAATAGATGGCTGGTAAACGCCAGTAATGCGGCGATAATCGTGGCTGCCAATGTAGACAGAATAAAGCCGTTAAATAATACTTTTGATGCCTGGTAGGAGTTATTTTGCCCATTAGCGATTGCAACAAGAGGCGATATCGCTATCGCCATTCCCATCCCCAATACTTGCGCAATTGATATAATATTTATAACCAGAGATGACGCTGCTAATTGCCTATAATCTACAGCGCCTATCATCGCGCTGTCTATCAATCCCAGACCTGTTTGCGCAACATTGCTTATAATAAGCGGAGTAGCAATCTTAAGGGTTCTTGAAAAATCTTTATACATGTGGCGGCAAAAATAGCATTGCATCTAATCGCCTGCTTTACGGGGCAAAAAATGTTTTGCAACTAAAATTCGCACTATGCCATTAAGCAGTGTACACACTTCTAATGTCATCGCCGAAAAGATTACTCTTATTTACCATATAAGTTCTACCATCCTGGCCGCGTTTTTTTCGTTGTCAAACATTTCATCAAGCAGTTGATGCCTCAAACAAATCTCTTCCCGATCAAATGGTTTGTCATAAAGCTCAGCTACAGCAATCTTAAATTCGTGGGCAGTATCCGCAATAAAGCAAGCACTGTCAAGCCCACTACCTTCAATGGTTAATGGGTTGACCAGGCAATGACGACCGTTAAAAACTGCGTTCAGCAGTTTCAACTTAATGCCTGTTTTATTGTATGAGGGAATAATGTTGATATGTGCTTTTTCGATAAGGTCCTGCATCTCTTTGTCGTCCGGACTTGCAATCAGGCAGGTGGAATTTTTCGTTTTCGCAAGCTTAATTAAACGCTCTGCAGGGTTTTTACCTGCAATAACCAAGGGTATGGATAAATCGTTAAAAACTTTCTCTAACAACCAAATGGCAGCCTTTTCGTTCTCGGCCACGCTGAGGTCCCCATGATAGAGGCAAAAACTTCCTTTTCCCTCGCTGGTAATTATTTTCCAATCGGGTAAAAACAAAGGAAGATAGTACGCGTTCAAACTGCCAAGATTTTTATAAATTTCAGAATCTTTTTCTGTTACAGTTAAAAAAGTCGCCTTTTTTGCAATCGATTTTTCATACTTTTTAAGCAAACTACTTTCCCATAAATAATAAGCTTTTTTAAAAGGCGATCGTGAAAAGCTGTATAAATGCCGGTAATAAATATGCTCAACATTATGAAGTCTTACGAAGGTTTTGCGCAGTTCAAATCTCTTATCGTTTAATAGAAAAGTACAATGGACTCCCTCCATTAAAATAGGATAATTGTCCTGGCTTAGCCTCTCAAATAATTTGTCAACAATTCGGCTTTTTACAATATAAGGATAGGCAAAGGGTAGCGAGGCGAGCACTTTCTTTCTCTTATAATAGTAGACTGACTCGCAGTATTCATTTAAAGCCGGCTGTTCCCCTCTTCCATAATCGAAACAGTGTAAGTGTATTTTTACTCCCATCTTTTTTAAGGCTGGAAGCTTATAAAAAAGATCAAAAACACCGCCGTAATCTACTGGGTAGGGAACGTTGAAACAAATAATATGCAGGTGTTTTTCCAATTTTTTTTCTTTTTGTAGCATTTAATGCACTTACTCAAACCAGGTTCCGGCTTTAAGACTTTACATTTTCAAGGTGAAATATTAAACACACTATTTAAAAAGCTGTTGATAAAAAGCAAGCAATACTTTTTCTTCATTTTGCCAGTTCAACTTCTGCCTGGCTACAAGACAATTTTGACGTATCGTATTGTAGTAAACAGCGTCGTTGAGCAGATTGTTTAGTGCATTGGCAATGGTATCGGGGCAGGTGTCGCTAATAAGACTAGCTATGGAATATTGGTCATTGAGGACCTTATATTGAGGATAATCAACACACACTTGCGGAACGCCCGCCATGATGTAATCAAAAAAACGATTTGCGAGCGATTGATATTGATTTAAACCCGTTCCTTCAAATAACATAACCGCAGCATAAGCGGTGGGTGTCAATTTTCTAAGCTCTTCAGGAGGAACCATTCCTTTTAGTTGTACTTTTTCTTCAACACCCTCTTTTTTAATGAGTTGTTTTACCTGACTTAGAAAATTTCCATCTCCGCAGATGACCAATTGTGCATTTACTTGATTTATTGCGGGAATGAGCGTTTCAAAGCTTCGGCCTTCGTTAACTGCTCCCTGGTAAATAATAAAACGATTGGATGTAACAGGATGGTGATCGAGGTCCGAAAGGATAGGGAGATTTCTTACAACGGAAAAATTGACACCATATTTTTTCATAAATTCATTCGCGATAAATTCATTTACTGTGTATCCGTATTTGTATTTTGGCACCGCATAGTTTTCAATCTTAAGCCAAATCTTATGAATAAGCGGGCGGGTAACGATCTCTTTTAATTCGGTAAAAAGTTCATGGGCATCATATACCCTTTTTTTTCGGCGAAAGTTAGAAGCGAAATAGTTTGGTATAATTGTGTCAAGATCAATTGCTACGTAGCAATCGGTTGAAATAACAAGAAGGTATATAAACAGACGAAGATTAAATTCCAGGTACATCAGTTTGCCCTTCGTAAAGAAGCATCGAAGCCTCTTCTGTTTGAATTTCTTTATAGTTATAGGAAGGGAGTTGGCGAGGCCTCGGCCAATTAAAGTAACGTGGTAACCGGCATTTGACAGCGAATTACAAATGCGGTGCATCCGCTGGTCATAGCTTAGGTCGTTAATAACCGTAAACGTTAATTTATTCAAGCTAAAAGGTTGTTGGCAAATATACCAAGCCACCTTAATCGAGTGTGTGTAAAGATTGATTCTTACGTTTTGAAAAAGATAATATAAAGATGTTTCCCTTAAAAGATTTGTCCGAACTACAGTATAGCAGTTACGGGATAATAAAAGTAGATAATGAATAGAGATACTGCTATTGTTCAAAGCAAATCGGCCTTGATCAATAGCTTCATTAAAACGATCTATTTCCTTACTTTTTCCTCTTTTTCGTCAAAACTAAAGGTAAAAGAGCCGTTGCCTGCAACTAAGAAATAGATCAACAGCAGTAAAACAAGTACAGAAATAAGCAACCCTGAATAAGGTCTTAAGACATCATGAGAGAAATTAACAAAGATGATTGCGCCGAGTAGTATAGGTATTTGAATAAGGCAGGCAAAGCGGGTAAGGGCACCTAGTGCCAGAAAAATGCCGCCAAGAATGTGCGCAAACACAATGTAATGACCGAGCATGATTGTAAAAAAAGAACTGTACGATATATGGTTGCTTATCAGATCATCGATAACGCCCATGTTTCGCAAAAAGTCAATCCCTTTGTAGCAAAGAAATATGCCTAGCGCTATCCGCACTATATCTACCCATTTCGGATGATGGGTATCGCCCCAATGTTCGATGCGTTCGATGTTAGTCATAAAGTAAGTTTTATGGTTTGAAAAAGAAGCTTCACCAATGTACATTTTATTCTCTGCATTTCAAATAGCTGCCACATTTTTCTTACGCCGGTTAATTTTCAAAACTTTGATTTTATAATTTCCGCTTTTTATAATATTATCCTACTTTTGCAGCCAATTATAAGAAAATAAAAAATTGGTGTCTATTTAAACATTTTGAGATGTCTTTAACAACAGAAAAAAAAACAAGCATTTTTACTGAATTTGGCGGTGGCGCACAAAATACAGGTTCTATCGAAGGGCAGGTAGCTTTACTAACTGAGCGCATTAGTCAGATTTCTAAACATTTACAAGCAAATAAGAAAGATTTTTCTACCCACCGGGGTCTTATGCAGTTAGTTGGTAAGCGCAAGCGTTTATTAACCTACTTACAAAAGCACAATTTGCAGGGATACCGCGGATTGATCGAGAAACTGGGCCTAAGAAAATAACTTTTTCCAATGATATTAGCTATTCCCAACTGATTATTTTATACAGTTGGGAATAGTTTTTTGTGTTTGTACCATTTTGGTCGCATTTTTCAAATTATTAACCGCAACTGCAGGTTTTCTTTCCCCCCTTAATTATACCTGTTGTTTCGCACTCAAACATCGTTATCTATATGTTATCTCAACCTATTAATGTTACTTTTCATATTGGTGGTGGCCGGGAAGTAACCATTGAAACCGGAAAATTGGACCGGCAGGCAGATGGTGCCGTCACAGTTCGCCAGGGCAACTGTATTTTATTGGCTACAGTTGTAGCAAATCGCGAAGCGCGCGAAGGACAAGATTTTTTCCCGCTATCAGTTGACTATCAGGAAAAGTTCGCTTCTGCAGGTCGTATTCCCGGATCTTTTTTTAAACGAGAAGCCCGTCTTAACGATTATGAAATCTTAACCAGCCGTTTAATTGACCGTTCACTGCGTCCTTTGTTTCCTGAAGATTACTTCTGCGAAGTACAGGTGTTGGTAAGTCTTATCTCAAGTGACCCTGAAGTAATGCCAGACTCGTTAGCGTGTCTTGCAGCCTCATCTGCATTGGCAGTTTCTAATATTCCCATTAAAGAGATAATTAGCCAGGCAAAAATTGCTCGCGTAGACGGACAAATCGTGATCAATCCTACCAGGTCAGAACTAGAAAAAGCAGATTTCGAGTTTATTATTGCGGCTACTGAAAAAAACCTTATGATGGTAGAAGGCGAGGCCAAAGAATGTTCTGAGGAAGATTTGGTAAGTGCTTTGCAAACTGCCCATGATGCTATTCGCATTCATATTAAAGCGCAACAGGAATTAAGAGCCAAAGTCGGAGTGGCAGGAGTTAGGGAGTATACAAAACCTGAACAAAGCGAAGAAATTGAGCAAAAAGTAATTGAATTTGCTAAAGAAAGAGTTGGACTTGTTGCAAGAAGCGGATCTGGAAAGCATGCGCGGAGCGAAGCTTTTACTACAATTAAAAATGAGCTCATTGCCAGCTTAGGTGAAGATGCTACCGATACTCAAAAGAAACTTGCAAAAAAATATTACGCCGACCTTCAATGGGAAGAGGTGCGAAACATGATGCTGGAAGACCGCGTAAGACTCGATGGACGTGGTCTTGAAGATGTTAGGGCATTAACGATGGAAGTTGATCCTCTACCCACCCCGCATGGTTCAGCTTTGTTCACAAGAGGCGAAACGCAATCATTAACGACGGTTACTTTCGGTACTAAACTCGATGAGTTGTTAATTGAAAGTGCTGCGAAATCGGATTATAGCAATTTTATTCTTCACTATAATTTTCCTCCTTTCTCAACGGGAGAGGTTAAGATGATGCGTGGTGTGGGGCGGAGAGAAGTAGGACATGGTAATCTTGCTATGCGCAGCCTGAAGCAAATGATGCCTGGCAACGACTACCCTTATACTGTTCGCATAGTAAGTGACATACTCGAAAGTAATGGATCTTCATCAATGGCTACTGTATGTGCAGGATCACTTGCGCTGATGGATGCAGGTGTGCCTATTCAAAAACACGTAAGTGGAGTTGCAATGGGATTAATAACCCGTGAAGATGGCAAGTACGCAATTCTTACAGATATTCTCGGCGACGAGGATCATTTGGGTGATATGGACTTTAAGGTGACCGGCACAAGCGACGGCATATGTGGAGTACAAATGGATATTAAGGTAGATGGATTGAGTATGGAGGTGATGACGCAAGCGCTACAACAAGCCCGACGTGGTAGGCTCCATATACTTGATGCGATGTACGCTTGTATGCCTGCTGCCCGTCCGGAAGTAAAACCCCATGCACCAAGAATGGAAAAACTCTTTATTGATAAAGAATTTATTGGCGCGGTAATCGGGCCACAGGGTAAAGTGATACAGGAAATACAACGTGAAACTGGTACTACAATTAATTTGGAAGAGGTCGGTAATGTAGGTGAAGTAAGCATCTTCTCGCCTATAAAAGAAGGTCTTGATAAGGCCGTAGCGTGGATAAAGAGTATTGTTGCAGTTCCTGCAGTAGGTGACGTGTATGAAGCAACAGTGAAAGGGATTAAGGAGTTTGGTGCCTTTGTTGAATTTATGCCTGGAAAACAAGGTTTATTGCATATAAGTGAAATAAGCTGGAAACGCCTGGAAACGATGGAAGGTGTTCTGAATGAAGGTGATGTGGTAAAAGTAAAACTGATAGGTCTTGATCCTAAAACGGGTAAATTTAAACTAAGTCGAAAGGCATTAATGCCCAAACCTGACTTTCAGCCGCGAGAGCAACAGCAGGAGAGAAGGCAGGGTGGATTTGATAATAATAATAGAAGTTAGAAAATAAGTAACTGCTAACACTAATAAAAGTGGCCTGTTTGTACAGGTCATTTTTATTTTAATAATACCCGCAATTATACTTAACAGTCTTGCTCGTCACTGGATATAATTTTTCTGTTCATGTAACTTATCTACACCTGTTATTAACTCGTTTATTGCAGCAAACACATTCCATTTTAATTTTGATACTGCAATAGTAACCTAAGCTGATGGTTATCTTATTCATGTAAATAATAAAAAGATGAAACAGCAAAATATAGCTGAACCGGAAGCCGAAATATTGGTTAGTGTACGAACAAAAGCTACGGAACGTGAATGTCCTCGTTGCCAGGCCGTGCTTGTATTAAACGATAATGAGCAATGTTACGAGTGCCTCAACTGTGGGTATATTGACTGCGGCGAAGACGATTGAGCTTCCTATATAAATCGTTGAAGCGTTTCTTCGGTTCAAGGTGTTTGTACTAATTTGTCACGTAACGGCAACCGCAATCCGATTATAAGAACAATATACTTCCTCCAACCTTTTACTACATTTGCTTTTAAAACAGCTAATCCTGTCACTACCATAAAAATGTTGCTTAATGGTCAGAATAGTTCGGTTATTTTGAAAGCTGTTGTGTCTGATCCTATCCCGTTCATTACTAAAATATTATTGAGCTGTGCGACTATTATTAACCCTAATGTTCTGTATTTTTAAAGCAAAAGTTGCACGATAAGCCAATTATTGCAAGCATTGATATTAAGAATTTTAAGAAGCGGTATCAGAGGCTTTTAAAGGGATTTTTTAAGACGTAACTGGTGGTGCAAAAGTGCTTTTAATGGTGAAAAAATTAGTTTTTAAAATTTAAATCAGTGAATGGTCAACTCATGTTTTAGTATACTTCGCCCTGGCATCGTTGCTCTTGCTACAGTGTTTTGCTACAGTTGTATCCGCCCTCAAGCAATCATCCAAACTCCATTATCTAACATGAGTGACAACATTTCAAAAGAAGGCTTATTTCAGAAAAAAAAGAGCAGACGAAAAGAATTATATCAGCTACTTGGAAGGCTGCCGGATAGAAAAAGGGCGATTTCAGTAAAATTAGTCTCAAGAGAAGTAACAGACGAAATGGTCACGGAGAAACTATTGTTGGATATAAACGGGGAGGAATTAGTACCTGCGTACTTTACAAAACCTAAAAGTTCAAACGGAAAAGTTCCGGTAATTTTATTCAATCATTCACATTTTGGTCAATATGATGTTGGCAAAGAAGAGTTTGTGAAAGGCAGGAAGGAGATGCAGCAGCCGGCTTACGCATTAGAACTTGCAAGAGCAGGATATGCCGGGTTGTGTTTAGACATGTGGGGTTTTGGCGAACGAAGAGGCAAGGCGGAATTAGATATCTTTAAACAGATGTTGTGGCATGGCCAGGTTATGTTTGGTATGATGGTATATGATAACGTTCGTGCAATTGACTATTTAACGAGCAGAGAAGATATTGATACAAAAAGGATCGGAACAATAGGAATGTCGATGGGCAGCACCATGTCGTGGTGGTTGGCAGCTTTGGATGAACGCATTAAAGTATGTGTTGATCTTTGCTGTCTTACCGACTACCAGGCATTAATAGACGAAAAAGGCTTGGCGCTGCACGGCATTTATTATTACGTTCCTGATTTGTTAAATCATTTTACTACTTCTCAAATCAATGGTCTCATATCTCCGCGGCCACATTTTGGTTTAGCCGGTAAACTTGACCCGTTAACCCCTCAGGACGGGTTAAAGAAAATCGATAAAAACCTGCGCAATATTTATGCTCACGATGGGCATGCTGAGGCATGGAAGTTGCGACTCTATAACGTCGGGCATCTGGAAACTGCTGAAATGAGGAATGATATCATGAATTTTTTTAAGAAATGGTTATAAACAAGCTTACTTTAGCTTCCCCTGTTTGCACCTGTTGATCTAACTTTTTTTGTAACTGCAGCAGGCTTAGCAGAGCTTTTCAAAAATTTTGAACCTTTTCCCTGGTCTTTTGGATTTTTATTTCCCTGGCTTTCGCCTTTCTTATTGTTTGTAGGTAACGACATGTGTAGGTTTTTAAGTACAACAAATATAACTTTTTCAACTGATCATTGTGGCTTTCGATTACACAAATAAAATTGATAACGAGAGGTTAGTTTAGGTAAATATGTTATTGATCCGATACTCGTAAAATATGTGAGTGTAAGTGTCAACAAGAAACTGAAAGTAGGAGTGGCTAATATTAGAAATAAAAAAAACAGGCGGTCGGTCTCCTGATACTAATCTTCAAGACGCCGGCTGCCTGTTAGAAAGGGAGCATTTTTTACTGAAACGATTTCTTCGGCTTCGTGCTTACTAACCATAATAATTGAAGTCCGTGATTGTTTCACGCCCTCCCAGGCTTGACCTTCAACATTAGCTTCTACTTACAGCTTTATAAGCAAAGATGTGATTCAGTAGAAAGCTTGTTACAATGAATGTGTAACTTTTTTCGGTTTTTACACCGATCAGCTTAATAGTACCATTATTTTGACTACTTAAAAACAATACTTAAAGGTATGTGGATAATTGAAGAATGTCAATAGGTATTTTTTAAAGCTGCTGCAAAATGGCTTAAAAATTTCTATCTTTTTTATGGTGCCTTTTATAACTTTTTGTCAATCAAATCAGTAGCTAAAATTAAAAATATAATTAATGTTAATAAAAAAAATGGTTGGTTAAACTACAGTCTTGAAAAAGAGAAAAACCCGGTACGGGTTAACATTAAGCAGCGACAATTTATCTTGTAAAATTGAACTAGCCAACCGAAGCCTTTCTGCTTAAAACGTTGCTATGTTTTCGCTTTGTTACGTACTGCCACACCCACATTATTGCAAAAGTCGGGATGAAATCAGTGAAGGGCAGTATTTCTTCTGCAAAATTAAATAATCCTCCAAAAGCTTCCTTCCAGCCGCCAAACAGTTTGTAGAAAATGAGTGCAAAAATGGGAGCAAAAATTACGTCAGAAAGTTCTCCCGTGCCTGGCATGGCAAAAGAGACATAACCAATAAAGTCTATTATTAAAAAAAGCATTAACGAAGGAGGCTGTTTCCATTATGCAACTTTACCGTAAACAAAGCAAACCTCTTACTATCTTTTAAAACAAAGATATTTTCATAATCTCTCCCGGGCAAATAGCGGTTTGATGAAAAAACAGTTGTACCACGAGAACCTTAAGCAGGCAAAGGATTTCTTCTTGATGGAACGACAATGTTTTCATCTTCACTTAAATAAACAAAAAAATCGTACAGCTCATAAATGTCTCCAGGCATTTTAGCACCGCCGTTTTCGCTATTACGCTCATACGGGCCAAGTATTTGCCCGTTATACTTAATTTCCGAAAGCTTGTCTTCCTGAGCCAACTTTTTAAAATTATCAATATCCATACTATAAATAACTTTTGTTACTGTTTAGGTTTTAATTTTTGTTGTAATACCTGTCATTGCAAATATAGGCGTTCTACTCATTTCATTGCCACAAGTTAATTTGCTTCAGAACTCTAGAAGTTGCGGTAGTTACTTCTGCTAGATTCTAATAATATAGACTGAATGATGGCGGGTAGTTTTGGCTGGAGGTATCGGTGCAGCCTGTAGAACAGGGTTGTCTTCGTTATCATCAGCTTGCAAAAACGTTTCCTTTTTCCCTGTATTATCACTGTCGTTTTTCAACTCCGCCTGAATACTATTTACGGAAGGTTTTGTTGAAGATTCAAAAGAAAAATGATGTGCTTTTTCTTTTAAGTTGTAGTATACAAC
>JALYZZ010000275.1 GCA_030948675.1 Bacteroidota bacterium
CCTTCCACATCTACCCTATCATCAATTTCAATTGATCCAAACGGAAGGATATCTATCTGCATTCCTTGCGGGGTAAGCATAACAAATGAATTACCTTTTGTATCCTGGTAGTTTTTGTTAGCCTTCAAATATTGCTTGACTGCTTCGTATTCTAATTTGCTTCCAACCAACACAGCAAAATCTACGTCTTTCGTTTGCCTTAATGTCTTGTTGCTTCCTGAAAACCATACATCTCTCGCAATTGCACCAATGAGATAATAGTCAATTCCTATAGCATTAAAAGCCTCTTCCAAAGCATTGAATACCTCCTTTAGATCACCTCCTCTAATTCTCAAACTCATTTTTTAAGTATTGGTCATATATCATTTCCGCTGTTTCCTGGCATCTGGAATCATCTGTCAATAACAGGTCAGCGTAGACCAGCAAAGGTGGAGCATATTGAGTTTGATCGGTTTGCTCATCTTTCCAAAATTTTTGATATAATTGCGCATTTCCTTTTTCATCCGGTATAAGCTTCCATCGATTAAGAATGGCCGCCTTATTCTGGTTTGTATATAAGGTGAGAATGGCAGGTGTTAGATAATTAGTGAAATGTTCTGCTGCTGGTTCGCCACCCCACACACTTTCTCCTTTCTCAATAGGTAATTTCTTCCAGTTTCGTAATTTGTCGTCATTCGAAAACCGGTAGTTAGCAATATGCAATGAAGGTTTCAAACTTTCTCTATATCCAGTTATCCATCGTTCTAATAAGACTGTCTTATTTTGTAGCTTTCGTTTTGTATCCGTAACCTGTAATATAAACCCGGAATCTTTAAGTCCCTCCATTACATTCTTGATATTTCCAAGGGCTACATCCGTTGCCTCTGCAAGTTTTCTATGAGGCATATTGATAGCGCCATCATGAAGAAGTAAATAGAAGACAGTTTTTAATCCTGTTTTAGTAAATGCCCTATTGGTGGCTGTCTTTTTCTCTTCGGTGTGCTTATTACCGTCAATCCAAACAAAGTTTGATTCAGTATTAATGAAAATATTTCCGGCTGTATCTAAATAACTAATTTTCTTCTCCCTAAGTATTTCTTTAGTAGTCGGAAAAATTTTTTCAGCTATCACCATGAACGAAGAATACTTTTCTGCCATTTCAAATATCTTAGCAAGATGGTAGTGTCTTAATTCTTTTTTGACCTCTACAAAAAGCTGTAGATTACTCTTGCTAAGGGTGAAGGTAACTCTTCCATCTATATTACTTGCGGCCTTCCATTTACCTTGCACCCCAGTCTTTGCAGCCAGATTCTCTAGTGCTGTCTCTATTATTTCACCTTTGTTCATAAGTTCTAGTTGTTCACGTTACGTGAACAAGCAAATATAATGAACATTCATAAAAACAGCAAATAGGCTAACTCTTAATTTTTTACAAACGAATGAAAACAAAAAGAGTAAACAGGGCCTGTGTAGCAGCGGTTATAAGAAGAAAAAAACCGCTTTTAAAGCCGTTTTTGAAAGCAATTTTTTTTGATTAATTTTGACGGAATTTGATGGTGCCTTAATCGGATACCTGAGATGATAAGTTCTTCTGAAACCTTTGCTGGATAAGCATTTCAAGATAAAGTTTGAATCCTTACGCGGTCACTAATAATCAGGCATTTAGAAAGATAAAACTTCTAGGTGCTTTTTTTTTCCAAATAATTTCCAAGTTTTTACTATTCTTTTAGCGGTTTTTTACTCAAGCTACCGGCAATTACTAAGTCCATCCCAATTTCTTGATTTTTGTCAATTTCCACCATTTCTTCTCTTTCATAAATTTATCCTAAGCTTACCATTCAGTTTAAGACGAAGGTTATGACATGGAAAGAGAAACTACTGTTTTCGAAGGTTTTTTTAATTTCCTTTCTTATCAAACACTTCATCAAAAAGACACTCGACTGACAAGTTTTCTTATCCTAAACTCCCTCTCTTTGCTCGAGAAAGAGCCGGGAATTAATAGAAGCTCACGGTAAAATTTACGTGTACTTAGACAGAGATCATGCGGGAGTGAAGAACGCAGAATGCGCCTTAAAGTGGAATGAAAAATACGTCGATAAAAGCGACTTATATCGAAATTATAAGGACTTAAACGAATATTTAAAATGTCAGCATTTTGAGATTAATCAACACCTGAAGCCAGGAAGGCATTTTTGAGTTTTAGGGAGCCACCTATTTTTTTGTACAGTTGCAACAGTCATTACAAGTTTAATATTTTTTAGTAAAAATTTAAAATGGTTTAGTAAAAATCTGTTAACCCGCCTCAACTAAAACAACTAAAATTGAAATCCGGAAATATCTTACGTTCCGGCTTTCGTTTTAGTAATTTCTACTACACTTTATAAAACCATCTATAATAATCAATTAGTGTTGAGATACCGAGAACACTAGTTTTACAACATTGATTGCATAAAGAAAGAAAAGAAATAAGTTCAGACGAATTACCAGCAAAACTTTATTAATTCCGGAATTAACATTCCTGCAGAAGCCGGTTCCATACCTCTTCTAATAACAAGCAGAAAAGTAGTCAACTTTCATTCAATTTTAAAATGGAGAACGCAACTGTACTCCAGCCATTTCGTAGAACCGAAAAATACTTTCCATGCATGGCAGTAAAAATGAAATTAAAGTAAGGCAAGTACTTAAAAGATTACGCGTAGAGACGAGCCAAGTGTGAAAGATAAAACTATTGTCCACCTAATTTTTGCGAGTCTCAAGTATTTTTTCAACACGGTTTTGTCATTAATTAACCTGTTAGACTAAATATTGCCGCCCGAGAATTGTAATTTTAAAATTTGCTTAAGAAAAAGCTTTATGTAAAACAAATTTTCAACAAACCTTTTGAAAGTATATAAAACTGTATGTAACCGGAATGAATAGTTAACATCACAGTAAATACATGATTACACAAACTGACGTGATAATTGTTGGAGCCGGGCTTGCCGGGTTGGTTGCAGCTGTGGAAATTGCGAATCAAGGTAAACGTGTTGTAATCGTAGATCAGGAATCTGAACAAAATATCGGGGGACAAGCTTTTTGGTCTTTAGGAGGACTATTTCTGGTAAATTCTCCGGAACAACGAAGGCTTGGCATTCGTGATTCTTACGATCTGGCACTTCAAGACTGGATGGGAACGGCAGGATTTGACAGGGCGGGAGATTTTTGGCCTAAGAAATGGGCAGAGGAGTATGTTGCTTTTGCTGCAGGTGAAAAAAGATCATGGTTACATAAGCAAGGAATCCGTTTCTTCCCCATAGTAGGATGGGCAGAGCGGGGAGGATATGGTGCTATAGGACACGGAAACAGTGTACCTCGTTTTCATACCACCTGGGGTACGGGTCCTGGTGTAGTAGCTCCGTTTGTGCAGGGTGTTTATGAAGCAGTAAAAAAGGGTCTTATTCAACTTAAGTTTCGTTATAAAGTTAAGAGCCTGATAAGTAGTGACGATGGTATCAATGGTATACAAGGAGACATTCTTGAACCAAGTTCCTCAAAGCGAGGCGAGAAAAGCTCCCGGTTGGTAACTGGTAGTTTTACAATGAAGTCACAGGCGGTAATAATTACTTCGGGTGGCATTGGAGGAAACCATGATCTGGTGCGTAGCAACTGGCCCCGCAGTTTAGGTGATCCACCTGCGCAAATGCTTTCGGGAGTTCCTGACTATGTTGATGGAAGCATGTTGGCTATAACCGAGGCAGCAGGCGGTGCAGTGATCAACCTTGACCGGATGTGGCATTATACGGAAGGTATTAAGAACTGGAATTCGATCTGGAGTAATCATGGTATCCGTATTCTGCCTGGACCATCATCCCTTTGGATAGATGCAACAGGAAAACGTTTGCCTGTGCCATTGTTCCCCGGTTTTGATACTTTAGGCACGCTTCAGCATATTATGCATACAGGATATGATTATTCATGGTTTATTTTGACACAGAAAATAATCAAAAAAGAATTTGCTCTATCTGGTTCGGAGCAAAACTCTGATCTTACGAATAGAAAGTGGCGGCAGACATTGAGCCGTGCTTTCGGAAGTTCTGCTACTCCTGAGGTAGAGGCCTTCAAGAAACGTGGCGTTGATTTTATTATTAAGGATAAACTTTCAGATTTAGTTCAGGAAATGAATGCGCTGACCAGCAGTTCGCTCATTGATTTCTCTTCACTTGAATCGGAAATAATGGCAAGAGACAGACAAATACAAAATCCATTCTGCAAGGACATGCAAATTACCGCAGTAAATGGAGCCCGTAAATACATAGGCGATAGATTAATTCGTGTGGCTAAACCACATAAATTTCTTGATCCTAGAAAGGGGCCACTCATTGCGGTACACCTTAACATTATTACCCGCAAAACATTGGGGGGACTACAGACAGATCTTTCGGGTCGCGTACTAAAGTATGATGGGAACCCTCTGCCCGGCATTTATGCAGCGGGTGAAATAGCAGGATTTGGCGGTGGTGGAATGCATGGATACCGGGCACTCGAAGGAACGTTTTTAGGTGGCTGCATATTCTCAGGCCGCACAGCTGGACGTGCCGCAGGAAAAAGCATTATATGACACTTGCAAAAACTTTGTAAAGGGCCAGGACAGTAAGGACTTTTTTTGCAAACGTTGATAATACCCATAATTATGTGTATAAAATGATTTATATTTATAAGGTTGGTATAGGTGTATTTTTTATTAAAGAATCGGTATGCCTGAAGCACAAACACAGCATTATTTATTCCGGCTGATCAGGGATAAACTTTCGGACGAACAATCTATCTCTGATGTCGTTGGTAATTTGTTATATGTAAGCAATGATAGTGCTTACAGAAGAATAAGAGGTGAAACGCTGCTTGTTTTAGACGAAGCAAGAATTCTTTGTGAGGCGTTTGATATTTCTCTTGATCAAATTTTAAATGCAAAACCCAATTCAGTTTTATTTAAGCCGTTTATTTTAAATAACGATAAATACAACATCGAAAATTTCCTGATAGATATAAAAAAAAACCTTCTCTTTATTACTTCCTGCAGTCAAACACAGCTTATTTGTCTGACCAGAGACATACCTTTTTTTCACGACTTTGCTTTCCGGCCTTTGTTTGCTTTTCATTATTTTTTTTGGATGAAATCGGTGACGCAGCATCCTGATTTCTCGGCATTACAGTTTTGTACGGATATTAAATTTGACAGTATTGAAACATTGGGTTATGAGATCCAAAAGTTGTACACTCAAATTCCCTCTACAGAAATCATTAGCAAGGATTGTATAGACAGTACAATATCGCACATTGAGTATTATAGGCAAGCCGGTTATTTTAAATCTGAGCAAGACGTTCACAGAGTTTACAGCGCTCTCAGAGAGAATATTGAACATTTGCAGCAACAAGCCGAACATGGCTGTAAATTTTTACCCGGCGAGAGCGCAACGCTGAAAAAAAATAACTTCGAAATTTTTTATAACCATTTGACCAATGCCGACAATACTTTTTTGGTTTTCTTGAATGGTAAAAAGACGGTGTATCTAAATTATGACTCATTAAATTACATGTCCACTCACGATGAAAATTTTTGTACCGGTGTTAATGCCAACATTCAAAGCCTAATGAAAAGGGCAACATTGATCAGTAATG
>JALYZZ010000280.1 GCA_030948675.1 Bacteroidota bacterium
CACTATCCCCCGCAAAAGTAAATGATTGGTTAATTCTTTCACCCGCTCTTTCATTCGCTGGCAAAGAGGCTAACTGTTAAGATATTATTACATACATACATACTTTGCATAACTTACATTTGTTGGGTTATAAACTTTTAAAGAAGGTATGAAAAGACTATCAGTATGTTTAGTGCTTCTACTTAGTATATGCTACACAAATGCCCAAAGAGTAATATATAGTGAACCAGACAAAAATGATTACAGACAAACAGAGTTTGAAATAATTGGCAAGGTCGGAGGAAATCTTCTCATCTATAAAAACACAAGAAACAGTTATGCGATAAGTGTATACGACCTGGATATGAAGCAAAAAGAAAGAGTGAAACTTGACTTCTTGCCAGACAGGATCATCAACGCCGACTTTCTTGCTTATTCTGACTATTGCTACATGTTTTATCAATACCAGAAGCGCAATGTGGTATATGCAATGGCTGCAAAAATAACTGCTGACGGTAAAATTGTAGACAAGCCGGTGGTTATGGATACGACCGAGATAGGATTTCTTGCCAGCAACAAAATCTACTCTACAGTAAACAGCGACGATAAGGAATATATTGCCCTTTTTAAAATCAACAGTAAACACGAAGAAAACTTCTTACTTACAACAAGCATTTTTAATAAGGAGCTTGAAAGAAAAGAGAAACAGTATTTGCATATCAGCATGCCTGAAAGGCACGACTATCTTACTGAATTTACTATAGATAACCAGGGAGATCTGGCTTTTGTAAGAGCAGTACAAACTCAGGAAAACGATAAGATTCAAAAGCTGTTTTTGTTTCAGAAAAAGTTTGGTAGTGGTGAGGCAAAAGAAAGTGAAGTACGCCTCGACAATCGCTCCCTCGACGATGTAAGACTTAAAGTCGACAATTACAATAAACATTACATCATTTCCTCTTTTTATAGCAAGGCGCGAAGAGGAAACATTGAAGGTCTTTATACCTGCATTTGGGATAAGTTTTTTGACTCTGCAAGATCTATCGTTTCATACGAATTCAACGAAAACTTAAGAAGTGATGCAAAGGGTGATAACAGTATAAAAACAGCTTTTAATGACTACTTTATTCGAAACCTGATTGTAAGGAAAGATGGTGGCTTTTTACTTGCTGCCGAGTCTTTTTTTAGTACTGGCCGGGGAGGAAATTATAACAGGTACGACTATTTATACGGGTCACCGTTTTTACGGCCAATGGACTACTATTCGTTCAGTCCGTATGGATATGGATACCCCTGGAACAGGTTCAACACTTTTGGACAAAGCACTCGTTATAACGCACAAAACATTGCAGTTTTTTCGTTCGACAGCACTGGTACTATCAATTGGAACAACATTTTGAATAAGAATCAATACGACGACGAAACAGATGCTTTCATTGGTTATTCATTATTAAATACTGGCGACCAACTACATTTCTTATTTAATCAGCAAGAAAAAAGGTTGCAGTTATTAAATGATCAAAGCATCTCTCCTACAGGGCAGGTTACTCGTAATCCCACCCTCAGAAACCTTGACCAGGGCTACGACTTCATGGCGCGTTACGGAAAACAGGTAGGCAGCAGGGAAATAATTTTTCCATGCATGTACCGGAATTATCTTTGTTTTGCACGGTTAGATTTATAGAAATAAACCCGTTTACAATAAAGAGTGGTTGCGTTATTTAAAGACCGGTCTCCGGCTACAGTTTTCTGGTTGTTTATTCTGAGCTTTATTGTTCACAGTCATTTTATTATTGATGTTCCGGTTATTCCAGCCAATAGGCAAGACGGATTGCTTTCTGCTTTTTTAAATAATTATGTTGCCTTGC
Source organism: Bacteroidota bacterium (assembly GCA_030948675.1). Taxonomy (GTDB): domain Bacteria; phylum Bacteroidota; class Bacteroidia; order Chitinophagales; family Chitinophagaceae; genus Segetibacter. Next base: position 1,845 of record JALYZZ010000280.1, read on the forward strand.
TAAATCCGGCCATCATTATTTTTATCTACCATGGTATTGTTATTATTGAGGCAGTACGAATAAATTATCTTTTCAACGATCATCGCATGTATAGCAAGAATAATTTTCTTGCTGCTATGGTGTACATTTTACTAACTGGTATTTTTAAAGAGTGGAGTAATCTTACTCCTGCACTGATAGCTAACTTTTTAGTTATCTGGCTTTTTGGGCGGGCAATTCGTTTGTATAACAATCCAAGTCCTAAAACGCTGCTTTTTAATATTGGTTTACTCATCGGCATAAGCATCCTTTTATATCATCCTTCTGCCCTCCTTATACTGGTCGCCTTTTTTGCGCTAATGGTCGTTCGTCCATTCATTATCACGGAATGGGTAGTTTTATTAATGGGGGTTATTTTGCCATATTACTTCCTCGCGTCGTATTTGTACCTGAACGATCAACTAAGCTCAATCTTAGCCTACCTCCCCAAACTAGGATTGAACATTCCGCGAACCATCATTTCTCCTACTTTCTTTGTAACTGTCGGTTTAATTTTAGTTATTCTCATTTTCGGTATGATTTACTCTCAGCAGGAAAGCCGGCGCTTACTAATACAGGTGCGCAAAAATTGGGTTGTATTAACCGTCATGCTGCTGACTACTCTTCCAATACCTTTTATCAACAAAGGAGTTGGAATAGAGAGTTTGCTGTTGTGGATTGTGCCTGCGAGTCCATATATCGCAAAAGGGTTTCTAGGGCCAAAGACCAATTTTATTCCCAACATCATGTTTTGGTCGCTCCTTATAATGGGGCTGCTAAAGAACTGGCAGGTGGTTCAGTAACTGCTTTACTTTTTCAACAATTTATAAGACTTTCATTCTTTATTGCCAGCGTATTACTAATCATTTTCTAAAACACTGTCATGTACCGGCGGCAGCAGTAGGCCAGAAGCAAATATTAGAACAGTATTTACAATTCACTGTTTACCTTTAGACCCTTAATAGTTTCCGTTTTATGAAATTTGGAATAGTCGTTTTTCCCGGTTCAAATTGCGATCGAGACATGCAGGATGCTCTCCGGGATGAATTAGGTAGGGAAGTAGTGATGCTGTGGCATAAAGATAAAGATATTAGTATGCTGTCAACGGACGATTGCATTGTTTTGCCGGGCGGCTTTTCTTACGGCGACTACCTGCGTTGCGGAGCCATTGCCCGCTTCAGCCCGATGATGGAAAGTGTGATAGAATTTGCAAAAAGAGGCGGAAAAGTACTCGGTGTTTGCAACGGTTTTCAAATTTTATGTGAAAGCGGACTATTGCCGGGTGCGTTGTTACCAAATGCCCAGCAACATTTTGTGTGCAAAAATGTTTTTATGATAGGAGAAGATCAAACTCCGTTAATGATACCAGTTGCGCATGGTGAAGGAAGGTATTTTGCAGAGGAAAATGTGTTAGACGAATTAGAAGTTAACGGCCAGGTAACTTTTAGATATTGCAATCAGCAAGGGAATATTGAACCCTTAAGCAACCCAAATGGAGCAATGAGAAATATTGCCGGAATAAGAAATAAGCAAAATAATGTTTTTGGCATGATGCCCCACCCTGAAAGAGCTATTTCGCCTGTATTAGGCAATGTGGATGGAGTTCAGGTTTTTAAACTGTTGGGATTGAATTAACAAAACCGCTTTTACTCATTTTAGTTGCGATACGTACATAATTAAATCAAAAAAACATGCGTTCAACAATATCGTATATCATTTTTACTTTGTTTGCTATTAATTCTTTTTCTCAGGTAAAAGACCCTGTAAAATGGAGTGCGACCAGTAGAAAAAAAGCTGGCGCGTATGAGGTAGTTTTAACAGCTATAATGCCAAAGCCGTGGCACATTTATTCACAAAAAACAGGCGAGGGCGGACCAGTAGCTACTACTTTTAAATTTACTAAAAATCCTTTGCTAACCTTTGATGGTGGCGTAAAAGAGGTCGGGGCTTTAAAAGAAAACTACGACAAATTGTTTGAGACTAAAGTGAAATACTTTGCAGATAAGGTTGATTTTGTACAAACCGTGAAAGTAAAAGGTAATGTAAAGACCAATGTAAATGTCACTGTTGAGTACATGACCTGCGATGATAGCCAGTGCCTTCCACCGACAAAGAAAACATTTAATGTTTCTTTGTAATCATTAACCCTTAGTTCAGATGATAAAAATATTTAACTCTTTTCTACCTCTATTTTTTCTTTTTTTTATACAAACAATAACTGCACAAGTGTCCAAACATGTGCAGTTTTCTTTTTCTGCCAACCGCGATCAAAAAGGAGCTTACGTTTTAATAAAGGCTAAGATTGCTCCGACAGTTCAGCTCTTTTCAACCAAAAAAAAATCTGCTGACGACTCGTTTATTAGTACTATTGAATTTGATAGTTCTGCCAGGCATTTTTTAAAAGATAGTTTGGTTGAGGTGGGCAGACTTCAGAGCGCCATGAATACCTTTGCAGGCCAGCAAGTGAAGTATTTTAGCGACAGTGTTGAGTGGAGGCAACCAATTAATATTTCTGAAAAAGATAGTGTAAAAATTAAAGGAACGGTGACTTGGCTGGCAAGTGTTGGTAATGAATTTCCGACTGGAGAAGAAAGCTTTAGTGTGAAGTTTAATGCTGGGGGTGTTGCTAAAACTCCGGTAACTGACAATACCAGCGACAGCACTCTTTGGTCTACATTTTTACTTTGCCTTGTAACAGGTCTTTTAGCTGTTTTAACGCCTTGCGTATTTCCCCTCGTTCCTGTTACTGTCAGCTTCTTTCTCAAGAGAAGTAAGACAAGAGTAGAGGGTTTGCGCAATGCCACGTTTTATTCTCTATCTATTATTCTTATTTATACTATTCCTACCCTCGTTCTTACCATGATTTTTGGTGGTAATGCATTGTACAATATCTCCACTTCACCATTTACAAACCTACTTTTTTTCGCAATTTTTATACTTTTTGCCATTTCGTTTTTTGGCGCTTTTGATCTCTCACTTCCTAATAGTTGGGCCAACAAGGCTGATGAGAAAGCTGGCAAAGGAGGCCTGGCGGGTATTTTCTTTATGGCCTTAACCCTTGTTATTGTAAGCTTTAGCTGTACCGGTCCTATCGTAGGTACACTGTTAGGTAAAACGGCCACGCAAGGGGTAACGCTGGCACCTGTTATGGGCATGTTAGGTTTTGGGCTTGGACTGGCGCTGCCATTTTCATTGTTTGCCTACTTTCCGTCGATGTTGAAGTCGCTACCGAAAAGTGGCGGTTGGCTAAACACTGTAAAAGTGACATTTGGATTTATAGAGCTGGCATTGGCCATGAAGTTTTTATCTAATGTCGATCTTGCCTATCATTGGCGGCTGCTTGACCGCGAAATCTTCCTGGTCATCTGGATTGTCATTTTCACCCTCCAGGGACTTTATCTATTGGGTAAACTCAAATTTAGCCATGATAGCGATCTTCCTTTTATTACTGTTCCAAGACTATTTTTTGCGATTGCTTCTTTTTGTTTTGCCTTATACCTTTTTCCCGGTTTATGGGGCGCGCCGCTAAAAGGCGTGGGGGGCTGGCTACCGCACGAGAGCACGCAAGACTTCAATTTGCAGGATTTGAAATACCAGTTAGATGATTTAAAAAGTTCGGGCGTTAGTTCAGGAACGCAGAAAACTGCTGCTCCGCCTGCAAAAAAGTATATAGACAAATTGCATACGCCGTTTAGACTTCCAGGTTATTTTGATTTAGAGGAAGGAATGGCGGCGGCAAAAGCACTTAACAAACCGGTTATGCTCGATTTTACCGGGCATAGTTGCGCTAATTGTCGAAAAATGGAAGCAGAAGTTTGGGCAGATCCCGAAGTATTAAGAAGAATTAAAGAAGACTTTGTTCTCGTCAGTTTATATGTAGATGAGTCCACAGAATTGCCCGACAATGAGCAATACACCAATAAGGCAGGCGAAAAAATAGTAACTGTTGGAGACAAAAATAAAGACTACGAAATAACTAAATTTGGATTTAACGCGCAACCTCTTTATATGTTTCTTGATTTGAATGGCACTCCGTTAAGTGATATTAAATATGGCTACGACTCAAACATAAAGAAGTTTATAGCACATCTTGATACGGTAAAACGGAAGTTTTTAAAGGCATAATTATTTTTGCTGTTGCCGTGGTACAGTCAAAGGCGCAATCCAAATCTTAGATAAAAAATAAGCAGTTTAAAAACAAAGTGAAACCTCAGCTTGCCGCTAAAAGAAAAAGCCTCTTTTTTTTGAAGGAGGCTTTTTTATTGGCTGGGGCGTTTCATCATTTTATAATGCAATTTGTTTTTCGGTCAGCAGTTTACGCATATTTATCAATCCATATCTCATTCGCCCGAGAGCTGTATTAATACTGCAATTAGTTATCTCTGCAATTTCCTTAAAACTAAGATCTGCGTAGTGCCTTAATACAATTACTTCTCTTTGCTCAACCGGAAGCAGGTTGAGCAAAAGCCTGATCCGCTCCTGTGTTTCGTCTTGAATCATCTTTTTGTCCGGCGCATCTTCAGAGAAATTAAACATTTCAAAGATGTCCTGATCATCGCTGGTTTTTACCGCAGGCGCCC
>JALYZZ010000282.1 GCA_030948675.1 Bacteroidota bacterium
AGGTTATATTGCCGTAGTACTTTTCCTCTTGTTAATGGGCTTATTTTTATTTGTATTTCCTGACACCAGCATTCTTGACTTTGGTTACGCAACGCTCGATAACTTTTTTAGTCTTGCCCCTTATATCATGCTTTTTTTGGTTCCTACTATTACTATGCGCAGTATGGCAGATGAGTACAAAAGTGGCACATTCGAAATTTTAAAAACGCTGCCTTTAAGTGCTTCTAAAATTGTTTGGGGCAAATATTTCGGCTGTCTTCTGGTGATTGCCGTTGCTTTAATACCGACCGTTATTTATGCAATTAGCATTCAGCAGTTAAGTGCAAAAGGCGGTATTGATGTTGGTGCAACTGCAGGAAGCTATATTGGTTTGCTTATGCTTGCGGCAGTGTACACTGCAGTAGGTGTGTGCACCAGTAGTTTTACCAATAATACGGTGGTTGCTTTTATACTGGCAGCTTTTGTTTGTTTTTTGCTATATAGTGGCTTCACTGCGGTGAGTAAGCTGCCAATATTCGCCGAGGGTTTTGACTATTACATCGGTATGCTTGGAATAGATTTTCATTACAAAAGCATAAGCAGGGGAGTGGTAGATACGAGAGATATGTTGTATTTCTTAGCAATGATATTTTTGTTTTTACTTGTTACCCAACGCAATTTGGACCGGAGGTAATGCTGCAAGCGGAAAGAGTGATGAAAAGTAAAGCGTGGTTTCAAAAGCCGATGTGTTGAAAAACTGGTTTAATTGCTGCCTGAGCTTCTTTAACTGCAACTGCAAAATGTGCCGAATAAAGGACAATGAGTACAAGGGAGTGACACAACAATGCCGGATTGAAACAGGTAGCAGGCTACACAAAGAATAGAAAAATATATGAAAGTGTTTGAGAAAATACTCAAGAACAAGTGGTGGTGGCTATGGCTTTTGCTGCTTTTTGTAGCGGTTATTTATCTGGCTTCTTCGTCTCACTTTAGAATTGATCTTACCAAAGAAAAGCGTTTTTCTTTAAGTAATTCTACAAAAAAAATATTGAAGGAACTGGATGAGCCTATAACTATTGACATATACCTGACTGGCGATCTTAGTGCTGGTTTTAAAAAGCTAAGTGTTGCCACAGATGAACTACTAAATGAGTTTAAAGAATATGCAAAGGGAAACCTTCAATACCGGTTTATACGACCAGGCGAGGGGTTGGCTGACAGCGCGCGATACCAGGTGTATGACAGCCTTATAAAAATGGGTATAAAGCCATTTAATAACCAGGTAACGGCTAAAGAGGGTGAAGAAAAAACGGAGCGACTCATTTTCCCGGCAGCGACAGTTATGTACGGAGGCCATCAAATTGCGGTGGATTTAACCAGCGGTAAAAGTGGTATAGATGAAGAAAGTTCGCTCAACTATAGTGAGGCGCTGCTTGAGTTTAAGTTTGCAGACGCGATAAATAAATTAACGCGCAAAACCTTTCCGGTCGTCGCTTATGCAGCAGGTAATGGAGAGCCGCTGCCGCCAAATGGTAAGATAAAAGACCTGTTTGTAACAATGAGCAAGAATTATCGCTTTGGAGTGATTGATGTACGATCAGGCAGGTTAGATGCAGACACGATCAATGCTTTATTAATTGTAAAACCATCTGAAGCTTTTACGGAAGCAGAAAAATTGAAAATTGACCAGTACGTGTTGCATGGTGGAAATGTAATCTGGTTTGTAGACAAGCTATACGCAGAAATGGATAGCCTGCTGCGGGCGCAGACCGACTTTGTAGCGTTTGACAAAAACCTGAACCTTGATGATATTTTGTTTAAATACGGCGTGCGAATAAACGGCGATCTGGTGCAGGATCTTAAATCAGCAAAGCAGCCATTGGTGGTGGGGCAGCTTGGCAATCAGCCACAGATACAGCGGCTTCCATTTCCCTATTATCCGTTGCTTAGTTCGCCATCAACACACCCCATCGCTAAAAACCTGGACGATGTGCTTAGCATTTTTCCTGGTTCTATAGATACGGTAAAGGCAACAGGAATAAAGAAGACAATCTTACTGGCCAGTGACACCAGCAGCCGTGCGTTGAGCACTCCTGCAATTGTTAGCTTGCAGTCGGTAAAAAATGAAGCCGATATCAGAACATTTAATAAAAGTTATATTCCTGTCGCTGTATTGCTTGAAGGTAAATTTACTTCACTCTTTGCTAACCGCCTCACCGCTGCATTAAAGGATACGCTTTCGATGTTTAGCAATAAGCCTTTTATGCCGGCAGCGACCAAAGAAGCAAAACAAATTGTGGTAAGTGATGGGGATATTGTAACCAACGTGGTTACAGAAACGCAGGGACCTTTGCCGATGGGAAAGCAGCAATACGAAAATTATCAATTTGCAAACAAAGAGTTCCTGATGAACGCGGTGGACTATATGGTCAATCCTAATGGGGTTTTGGAAAGCCGGAATAAAGACTTCACCCTTCGGCTTTTAAATAAGCAAAAGATACTTACACAAAAAACCTTCTGGCAACTGGTTAACATTGCCTTGCCTATTTTGCTCGTTATGTTGTTTGGCTGGTTGTACCAGTTACGCAGGAAGCGAAGTTTTGCCGTTTAGCGCACGCGCAATTAGGTAACAACCATGTCTGTTTGAATCTCCAATTCGTGTTGTATGACTGGCGTTCCGTCTTGAACCATAGATGGCTGTGCTTCAGTGATTCGACCTTTTTCGCTTTCGATGTCTTCCCGCATTTTTCACTGTATTTTTGCTGCTCATCTAGCCGTCAATGTCAGTTAACCTAATCACATATTTAACCTTTGCATTTGTATTAGTTGCGGCGCTGGTACTTGACCTTGGTTTATTAAGCAAAAGAAATACGGCTATCACTATCAAAAAAGCGCTCTTTCAAACAGGGTTTTGGATTGCGCTGTCCCTTGCTTTCTTCGGTTTTTTATGGGTTGAAAAAAGCAGTATCATTGCCACAAAATACTTTACTGCTTACCTGATAGAGTGGAGTTTAAGCATCGACAATATTTTTGTCTTTATTCTTATTTTTTCTTTTTTTAAAGTAAAGGAATCTGATGCCGGCCGCGCATTGTTGATTGGTATTCTGCTTGCAATTGTTTTTAGAATTTTATTCATTGCATCAGGAATTGAATTAATCAACCGGTTTAATTGGATAATGTACGTTTTTGGTGGCTTCCTGATTTATACTGGCTGTAAACTGTTTTTACAAAAGGGGGAAGAAGAGTATCACCCAGAAAACAGCAAAGTGTACCTTTTAATGCAGAAAGTTTTCCGGCTGACTGATGCAGAGCCAAGAGGACGCTTTATTATCAGTTCTAATGGAAAAATATTTTTTACAGTGCTAAGTATGGTTGTTGTCATGCTAGCAGCGACAGACGTGGTATTTGCATTCGATAGTATTCCTACGGTGGTTTCACTGGTTAAAGAAAGCGCTGCTGTTTCCTTTACCACTGATGATATACTAGTCATTTATTCATCCAATATTTTTGCCGTTTTAGGTCTAAGAAGTTTATTCTTTTTATTAAGAGGTGCCGTCGACAAGTTCGATTACCTGCAACAGGGTATAGCCGTTGTGTTGGTTTTTATCGGCGCAAAAATGTTGCTTGAATTTATAGACTTTCATATTTCCATTTATATTTCGCTTTTAGTAATTGTTGTTTGCCTGGTTGCTGCCATATTGTTTTCAATATATAAAAACAATAAAAGCAGTGTCAGGCATCAGGGAAATATTTCCTAATGTCATTCATTAATTTCCTGGCTTGCCTTATACCATAAAAGATATCTGTACGATTATAAGTGATGACGCAGTTATTGCTGATCCTGCTATCATCATTGATCACCTGTTGGTAGACAGTCGCAGGGTAGTGTTTCCTGCGGCAACCTTATTCTTTGCTTTAAGCAGTTCCCGCAGGAGCGGGGCAGCTTTTATTGAGGAATTATATAAGCGGGGAGTAAAATGCTTTGTAGTGACCAGAGGTTTTTACGATGAAAAATTTGGCGGGGCAAATTTTTTATTTGTCGATGATCCGCTTAAAGCACTGCAGAAACTGGCCGCTTTCCATAGAAAACAATTTGAAATCCCCATTATTGGCATCACCGGCAGCAATGGCAAAACGATCGTGAAAGAATGGTTGTATCAATTGCTGCATACCGATTACAACATTGTTAGAAGCCCCAAAAGCTATAACTCTCAAATAGGTGTTGCATTGAGCGTGTGGCAAATAAACGGCGCTAATACACTTGCTATTTTTGAAGCGGGTATTTCTGAGGTTGGAGAAATGGATTTTCTTGAAAACATGATCAAGCCGACGATTGGTATACTTACAAATGTAGGTGCAGCTCATAGCGCAGGGTTTGAAAGTAAAGAGCAGAAGGTTAGGGAGAAATTAAAGTTGTTTAAAAATGCTTATACCATTGTCTCCAACAACCAGGATACCATAGTTAATATCGTTGTGGCATCTATCGCGAAAGATAAACTATTCATTTGGGGAGACGGGCACGCGGATGTGAGAATTAATGAAATTACAAAAAGTGCTAATCAAAGTAAAATTACAGCGATTTATAACGGAAGGAACATTTCTATTTCGATACCGTTTACCGATAATGCTTCTATAGAAAACGCTATCTCATGCTGGTCTTTGCTGTTATACCTCAGTGTGGTTGATACCGTTATCGCACGCCGAATGCAGCAACTGCAATCTGTTGAAATGCGGTTGCAATTAAAAAAGGGTATCAACAACTGCTCTATCATCAACGACGCTTATAGCAACGATTTAAGCAGTCTTAGAATGGCGCTCGATTTTTTGCATCAGCAGGCAGGCAATCAATCAACCACTGTTGTTCTTTCTGACCTTGGCGAAACTTCAATTTCCGACGAACAATATCACAAAGTATTACAAGCGCTTGTACAGCACCAAGTGGATAAATTTATAGGAATAGGACCTCGTTTGTTCGCGCTACAGTTGCTCTTTCAGGATGCTATTACTAACTCTTTTTTTTATAATTCAGTCCACGAC
>JALYZZ010000294.1 GCA_030948675.1 Bacteroidota bacterium
TACTATAGCTGATCATCCACATGAAAGCAGAAAAGAATGGATGTTATGCCTAATGGAAAGAGCCGGAAAGAAAAACGGTAACAACAACGAATGGCAGTTTTGGCAACAACATAATAAACCTTTAGAAATAACAAGCCAGGATATGTTTGAGAAGAAATTAGAATACATACATCAAAACCCGGTACAGGGTGGCTTTAACAAAGCAGAAAGACTGGAAGCACAGCAGCGCAAGAGATTTCTGCGGGGTAAAAGGATTGGCTGAATTGAATTATAGTTAGTATCAAAGGCATAAACAGACGCTTGCGGCAAGCAACCTTTCGCGAATTGGAGGAACAGAGAATTGAAGATTGTAACACTCTTCCTAAAATATTGGTCTTTATGCAGACGTTGGGTGTGTCACGAATCAAAGAACAGGATAGTTCTTTGAATGCTGAATAAAAGATGGTAGTAGGTCTACCGCATACGTTGTGCAGACAGAGTATGCAAATCACCTGAAGGTGCTGCAATCAAAAGTTGTGGTGCTGAACGTTCAGGTAAAGATGCTGTGTAAGCAGTATCAGGTAAGTGTAAAGAAGCTGAACATCATTGAACCGCTGATGAAGTGTCGAAACTGCTCCTCGTCTGCAAAAGCCAAAGTTTCCACGACTAAGGCGATATAACTGTAACGGATAGCTGCATACTGGTTTTAGCCAGCTTGGGTGTTCCTATTCTTTCGCAAGACCAACCATCCACCCGTGAGATCCGCCGATTTCTATGACAAAAACAAATCAATTTCAGGCTGCTTTTTTCACATATAATTCCTGTTTATTCACAACTGCGATTACCCTTGCTAACAATTTATTTTTTACTGCATTCAATACGCTCATTTTACTTTTTCCTTCTCCCACTTTTCTTTCATAGTAAGCCTTTAAATCTGCATCCAGTTTTACCGCAGTTAGTGATGCCATGTGGAGATTGCATTTAAGTTTTTTATTAGCCATATAATGCACTTTTGTTCTTCCTCTTATGCTGCTTCCTGAAGAATATTCAAAAGGTGCAACGCCACAATAACAAGCTAACTTCCTGGTGTCTTTTAGCATGGTAAATCCATTGGTATGTACTATTAAATTTACAGCAGTTACAAAACCAATTCCTACAACCGATGTAATGAGTTTGTACAAGAGCTTCAAGTTATCATCTTCATTGATAACGTTGATAATTTTTGTCTCTATACTTTTTAAGTCTTTATCAATTGCGGCTAATGAACTTTTAATTGTTTTGGTTAAAAGTTTAGCCATTGCCAAGTTACCTACGTCCTCAAACTCTTTTATAGGTGTGGCTAATCTCTTCTTTGTATCAACCAATCTTTCTCTTAAACTTGCCAGGTGCCTGATCTTCTCTAATGTAGTATTTACAGGCCTCCACAGCCTTAACCTGTCAAGATTTTTTGTGGCATATATAGCAATGCGCTGTGAGTCAACCTTATCATTTTTTCCTCTGGCCAATGCTGTTGCCTTCTTAATTTGTGCTGCATGTTCAATCCACGTATCAATGGAATGACTGGCAAGAAAATGGGTTAATGTAAAGCAGTATAACCCGGTGGCTTCCATACAAAATAATGTTTTATCAAACTCAGGGGCAATCTCTTTAAGCCAATGCATCAGTTGCTCCATTCCCGCATCATCATTTGTAAATTGCCGATGAGTAAATTGCTGATTAATTACATGAGTGATGTCTACAGTTTTTTTAGAAACATCTACTCCGAAAACATGATCATACTGTTTCATAATTTTTTAGTTTAAAACAATCATAGATACAAGCTTCTTTGCTACCTTAATAATAGGCCTGGTTAGCCTGAATTTCTATACGAAGCATCTTATATCAAAGAAGAACCTGTCTGCATCGGCGGATATACCTTTAAGTATCGTCTGGTCTATAGTTCACAGGCTCTTCCTGATTGTTGGTTATTAACAAATTTGGTTTATTCACAAAGAAAAAAAGAAGCAAAAAAAGAAAGAAGTAATAGTAATAATATTTTAATAAAATATTAGAAAGCAAATCTAAAGGTCTGGTCTCCTGACCAACGGTCAAACATTGAAATATCTAACACTCTCTTTCAAAGAAACAATAAGTCTTAATTGAATTCATATCACCACCAGGAAACCCAAATAAGTCTATTTCCCCGCAACCCTAACTGGATCCCCAGGTTGATGAATCTCCGTATGCGGCTTCAAATCTTTCATTATAAGTTCAACTGCTTTATCCAACTGTGCATCATGCCCGCTCAAAATATCTTTTGGATAATTTTCAACTTCCACATCCGGTGATACACCCTGCTGCTCGATGATCCACTTTTCATCTGTACTGAAGATGCCAATGTTGGGTGCAG
>JALYZZ010000295.1 GCA_030948675.1 Bacteroidota bacterium
GCTTCATTTAAACAACCGGCTTAACTTTGGAACTAAGACATTAGAACTACTTCATGTTTAAGCCTGGGTGTAAGTTACTTTGGTAAAATCATCCATCGATCCGCCATATATTAATTCAACTTTAAAGTAAATCCAAGTCCTATTAAACTTTTCAGTTGAAGTGCCGGACTTTTTCCGTCTTTACCAAACAACCTTACGTTGTCATCGTAAATTAAATCGAGATTGTAAGTGGCTGCCAGGTATTTATTGATCTTGAAGGCAAAATAATTAGTAAAAAAAAGGTCTACGTTTTGCGGTTTGTTGAGGTAATTACTAAAAAGGTCTAGCCTTCCCTTATACGATATGTTGTTACTCATTGGCTTGATAACATTTATGGAAGCAAATGCACCAAATTCATTGATAACATGATGACCAGAGTCAACTCCGTATAAGCCTTTTGCAGCAAGTTGGCTGCTTGCTACAATTACCCATCTGCTGGTAAGCGGAGAAATGAATGCGGAAAATTTAGCAGATGGTTTAAAATCAAATCCCGCCGAAGTGAGCACATAAGCGGGAGACAAAAAAGTGGACGATAAAGTTTTATTGTCTGAAGAATAATTGTAACCATCAAATAGCTGTGTGCGAAAATTAAACAGGCCCGACAAAAACCACTTTCCATCAAAGTTGTACCCGTATTTCGATAAGAGGTCTAGTCGATCATCATTTTTTCTGGTGCCTGTGCTGGTACTTTGCAGCAGTCCGAAATTAAAGTCGAGATTGTTATCCCAGTTCTGTCTTCCGTTTCGATAGAAAACATAATAATTTACATAAGTGTTTATCGCCATCGAAAACTTGTCTCCTCCCGCTGCCCAATTTCTCAACGACCCTTGTGTGCCATTTAGTGCCACCGTACCACCTTTTACCCAATTCCATGGAGTAGTGTCTGCAGCGCTATTTTTTACAGTGCGGTTTATTTCGCTCTGCAGCTTTTTCACAGTGATATTATCCTGCCCAAAGGAAGTTATAAAAGCTGCGGAAACAATAATTGCGATAATTAGCTTTCTCATATCAAATAAGTATTGGAGATACAAAATTAAGCTGATTAGTAAACTATACGTGTGCATAAACGTGTATGTGGCTTATTACTTTTCAACGCTTTCGTCTACATCTAATTTGTTGTTTGCATACTAACCAGTATTTTTGCACATCTTTTCAAAATTGCATTGCCGGGGCAAGCACCGTTAAAATTTGCAGGTTGCGCTGCGTTGAAATGCAACTCGAAACAAACAAATCAAACTTACAATATAACGAAAACTATGGCGTACGATGTAATCGTTTTAGGAAGCGGACCAGGTGGTTATCCTGCTGCTATCCGTGCTTCACAGCTTGGATTTAAGGTTGCCATTATAGAAAAAGAAAGTCTTGGTGGCGTGTGTCTAAACTGGGGCTGTATACCCACCAAAGCGTTGCTGAAAAGTGCGCAGGTATATGAGTATGCCAAGCACAGCACTGCATACGGCATTAACGTAAGTGGAGCACAGCAGGACTTTGGTGCTGTTATAAAACGAAGCAGAGGCGTAGCCGATAAAATGAGCAGAGGCGTTCAGTTTTTAATGAAAAAGAATAAGATTGATGTAATCATGGGCTACGGTAAACTAAAAGCAAGGGGTCAGATTGAAGTAACTTCAGCAGATAACAGCAAGCAAACTGTAGAAGCTAAATACATCATTATTGCCACCGGAAGCCGTGGAAGACAATTGCCAAACCTGCCCACTGACGGTCAAAAAGTAATTGGCTACCGCGAAGCGATGTCTTTGCCAACACAACCTAAAAGCATGATTGTAGTAGGTAGCGGTGCCATTGGTGTTGAGTTCGCCTACTTCTATAACAGCATGGGCACAAAGGTTACAATAGTTGAGTTTTTACCTCGTATTGTACCTGTAGAGGACGAAGAAATTTCAAAGGAATTAGAGAAACAATACAAAAAGCAGGGAATTGAAATAATGACTAACTCAACTGTAGAGGCGGTTGAGACAACGGGAAATGGTGTAAAAGCAAGAGTAAAAACACAGTCGGGCGAAATTAGCCTGGAAGCTGACATTGTATTAAGCGCTGTGGGTATTGCGGCCAATATCGAAAATATTGGTCTGGAAGAACTGGGTATTAAAACGGAAAAAGGAAAAATTGTAGTAGATAAATTTGGACAAACAAATGTTCCCGGTTTTTATGCTATCGGAGACTGCACGCCCGGTCAGGCACTTGCACACGTGGCAGGCAAGGAAGGTATTAATGCTGCGGAGCATATTGCTTATACCGAAAAGAAATTTGCCCATGCTCCGGAAG
>JALYZZ010000297.1 GCA_030948675.1 Bacteroidota bacterium
CCTTCACTCTACCTCCGTCAACTGGCAAGAAAAACTGGAAGCTGCAGTAGAGGCAGGTTGCAAAAGATTTGATGGTGCGTTAAAAGGCATCGGAGGCTGTCCGATGGCCTCAAATGAATTAACAGGAAATATGAATACCGAATGGATGATCAGTTATTTTAAAGATAAGAATATGTTAAGTGCAATAAACGAAGAAGCTTTACAGACTTCCTTAAAATTGGCGGATGAAATATTTGTATAGATCGTTTTGGCGGCTTTTGTGCTTTTTGAAGGAGAAGGTGTGGAATGAGGTAAAAACGCAAAAAGCATTATTTTTGACAAAGATTTATATGGACTTCATTTTCAAATTTCAAATTAGTTAATTTTCAAATTTGCATCATGAAACTCATGTTGGATGTTGACATAAAGTTTCCGGAAAAAAAGATTACATATTCTGATAAGCTTTTTTTTATTGGTTCCTGCTTTACTGAGCACATTGCCCGAAGATTAGAAGAACTGAAATTTGTGGTCATACAAAATCCCAATGGTATTTTATTTGACCCTTTAAGTGTAAGTAAAAGTCTGAACTCTTATATTGACTTGAAGAAATACAAACAACCCGACCTTTTTTACCTCGACGAACTATGGCAAAGCTGGAACCACCATTCTGTTTTCTCTGGAATGGATGCTAATAACGTACTACTTAATATCAATCTTTCGCAAAAAAAAGCGCACGATCAACTAAAATCTGCCACTTGGCTTGTTATTACGCTAGGCTCATCATTTTCTTACCAGCTCGCTGAAGATAAGCAGTTTGTCGCCAATTGTCATCGTGCACCAGGCCAGTGGTTCAATAAGCACTTACTCACAATAGAGGAAACAGTTGCTGCCCTTGAGGAAAGCATTCAAAAGTTGGCTGGTTTTAACCCCGGCCTGAAAATCATTTTTACCATCAGTCCGGTACGGCATATTCGCGACGGGGTAGTAGAAAACAACCGCAGTAAGGCGCGGTTGATTGAAGCAGTGCACCAGTTGGTGGAGAAGCATGGGCAAGCATATTATTTTCCTGCTTATGAACTGGTTATAGACGTGCTGCGCGACTATCGTTTTTACGATATTGATCTCGTACACCCAAACTATGCGGCTACAGAATTTGTATTTGAAAAGTTTGAGCAACATTTTATTGATGAGGAGGCAAGAAGTTACATGGAGGACATCAGGAAGATAGCAAATGGATATAAACATAAACCTTTTCAACCTGCCACTCAGTCTCATCAAACTTTTTTAAAACACAGCTTCGAACGGGTGAAAGCGCTGCAGGAAAAGTTGCCTCATTTAGATTTTACTAAGGAACTAACTTATTTTTCTAAAAGAAATTTGTAGGCAGTCAGTATTGGATCTTTAATTTTTTGATCGCACTTTAGCACCCCCTTGCAGCATTCTTGCGTCGCACATTTCAACTTGTATATCTTTTTGCATCTTTTGCTCTACTCTAGTGTCAGCAGAAACTGAAAAGTCTGAAACATGTTATTTCCGCTCTAATGCTATACTGCATGAATTATTTGCCTGAGTCATATTCAAGACCAATGATCGCCGAATGCTGTGATAACAGTACAAGTGGCATAACAATGACGATGAGGATTGCTAAACCTTAATACAAAAAAAATCTCCTGACCCACTTCTATGGCTTGGGGCCAGGAGATTGCTATTGATTCTTTCAACTTTACACTGTTATCATTTCCTGTTCTTTAAAAAACCGATCTAAAGCGTTATCAATACCCGGAAGCTCAAAACCTTTTTCGGTATTAAGCACGCTGTATGTGGGCCTCGAAGCAATAAAATTCATTTCTGGCAGTGTTACTGCTTTAAAATATCTGGAATTGTAACCGCTTCTTTTTGCTACCTCATATGCCAGCATTGCCCAGCTTATACTACCCTTATTGGATATGTTCCAAATGCCATTTGCTTCGTCCAAAAGCAGATCGAGGGTAGTGTTAACCAGGTCGGGCACATAAGTTGGCGAAACAACAACGTCTTTAGGTGCTGCAAATTCCTTTGCTGCTGATAACGACATTAAAGTACTATGCACAAAATTTTGATGATCACAAGGACCAAAAAAAGCACCGGTGCGAATAATTAAAGCATCAGGATTATTTTTCAGCACATTCTCCTCTGCCATTGCCTTGCTTTGTCCGTAAATATTAAGTGGCGCTACCAGGTCGCTCTCTAAATATGGATGGTTCTTTTTGCCGTCAAAGACAAGATCCGAAGAGTATGTTACAAACTGCACTCCGTACTTCCGGCATTCGGTAGACAACAATTTTGGCGCTATGCTGTTTACCAAAAAGCAGCTCTCAGGTTCTCTTTCTGCTTCATCAATTTTTGTATATCCTGCAGTATTAATAATTGCCCAGGGATTGTAGTGCTTTATCATTCTTTCGATGTCTGCGACATTAGATATGTCAACCTCTTGCCGCCCTAACAAGATGCAATGAATTGCACGAACCTTGCAAACATGACTAAAGGCTACTCCTAAAGTTCCGGTCTTTCCAATAATAATTAGTGGACTACCATGCGCTTTTCGTGTTTCTTCCAGGTGGTGACACATATCATCAAGCTGATATTGTATAGCACAAGGTCTATTCCACCAACCATCTTCTTTCAAAACCGGGTGTGCGTATTGCCATCCTTTGGCTAATGATTTTACTAGGTTAGTCAGAGCGGTAGGTCTCGGTTCAGCAACGGCTCTTACGTCAAACAATCCGGGTTCATATATGCCGGCCGGCTTTGTCAGCAGGCTACACCAGTCAAAGGATCCTAATAATGCCCAGGCAGTGATTGCCCTTATGTCAGCGCCATTGTCTTTCAACTTGTTTACCGCTGTCCAGATGTATTGAAACCATCTTAGTTGTTCTTCACGAGTACAATGAAGG
>JALYZZ010000337.1 GCA_030948675.1 Bacteroidota bacterium
GCAAACTCCTGTTTAAAGAATTCCATCGTGCCTAGCATGCCGGGATTTAAAAAATTCATCTGCGCAAATATGTCGAAAGTGTTGTTTTGCAAAGGGGTACCACTAAGGCATAATCGGCTTTTGGCTTTTAGCAGACTGGCTGCTTTTGTTACTTTACTTGACGGGTTTTTTATTGCCTGGCTTTCGTCCAAAATAATGTAGTCAAATTCTGGCTCTACAAACGACTTAATATCGCTTCTTAGCGTTCCGTAGGTAGTAATAATAATGTCTACAGTAGGTTTAGACACCTCGTTTTTATCCCTAATTCCTCCGTGGTGTATGTAATACGTAAGCGACTGCGTAAACTTTTTAATCTCATTCTCCCAATTATACATCAAGGTGGTAGGGCAAACTACCAGCGCTTTCAATTCCCCTTTTGTCTCCTTTATATGTTGAATAAAAGATAGCGCCTGTATAGTTTTACCCAAACCCATATCATCGGCTAGTATGCCTCCCCATTTTACCTCATGCAAGTAGTTCAGCCACTGAAAACCCGATTCTTGGTAAGGCCTTAGTATTGGTTTGAGATGTTCGGGCGCTTCAATAGGTTCAATATTTTTAAACTCTTTCAGTTTATCGTATCGCTCTTCAAGCTGAAAAAACAACTCTTCTTCGTCCCGGTTCTCGTATAGCTCTTCAATTACACTAAAATGATAACGGCTCAACTTCATCTTTTCGCTCTTGCCCTCGCCCACTCTAAATAAAAGAGAGTACTTCTTTATCCATTCTTCAGGCAAGATTCCTAATGAGCCATCCTGTAATTGTACAAACTGTTGTTTATTCGCCAATGCCTTCTTTACATCTGCTACAGTTATCTTTTGTTCACCGAAAAATATTTCCACTTTTGCATCAAACCAGTCTGTATGGCTGCTGATGTAGATTTTGGTGGTAGGTTTTGATGTATTGAATCTAAAGTTTTTTAATGCTTCAAATCCAAATACAGGAATTTCCATTTCCTTCATCGCATCAATAAACAAGAAAAACCAATTGTTCTTAAGTACCTCAGCGCCTTTTAAAACGAGATTATCCGTCTCATCCGGGCGAATAAACTGAGAATGAAGACTTTCAATTTTACTTACGAATGCCTTTTCCTCGTCTATATTTCTTTGAATAACAAGAAGTTTGTCTTGCTGTGGAATAATTATTTTTTCTTTATCAGCAGGCTTTACTTCATATCCTTTGTAAATAAATAGTGGCTGAAACATAAGATAATCGCCCTTTTCTTTCAGCATCAGCTTTACTTCAGGCTTCAGGTCCTTAATGTCTTCACGCTTCACATTGTTGAACTGCACGTTGTAGTCCTTTGCAAGCGGAAGAACCATGTCATGTAGTTTTCTGCTCCAGTCTTTTTCTTCTATCTGTAATTTACCTTCCGGTAAAAACTTCTCCACTAACAGCACATCTGCTGGCTTTTCAAATAAAAATAAAGTGTCGTCGTGCAGAAAAAGAAGCGGTGATTGCGCTTCGCTATCTGTCAAAGCAACTTCAATATGATTGAGCTTTACAAAGCATTTTACCTCGTAGTACTCTTTGTTGTAAGTAATGCTAAAATTTAAAATTGCAGGCTCTTCACTGAGGTGCATCTTCTGTAGATTACCGGTTGTAAAAGGCTTTCGCCGCGGAAGTAAGAAGGTAAAATGAGGGCTTGCCTCAGAAAAGATTTTCTTAAACCTTGGATACAAAAACTCCACAATCAGTCGCCTTGTTTCCTCCGGCAACTTATCATTATGCTGCTGTACAATATTTTCCCAAATACCGGTGAAGGGAGAGTTTCTGTTGAGGTAGCGGGTTATTTCGGACGGTTGTAGTTTTCGAAGTTGCTGCACCAGCATTTTGTCATCCTCGCTAAAAACCTCTGTATTGATAAACTTATTCAGGTCAAGCCTTTCGGTTTTATTACTGTAAGCATTTCGATCTTCATTTGGCTCGCCCTGCACCCCATCAACCTGCACAAATGGATACTGGTCACTTGTTTCAGAAAATACTAACCCCAATTGCATTGGTGCCGGCTTACTTATTTCCTCTTCAACTTCTACCTCGGCAACCGGGGCATACATGGTTTTCTTTTGCAGCCCCGGTGCTGGCGGAGTAATTCTTTTTATAGACGAATCAAGCACCCTTAAAAAGGGCTTACCATCCTTGTAGGCAAACTCAAACTTGCCTTTTAGATTATCGCTTAATGAATAGCCGTAAGCCTCCAGCAGCTTGTTTTTTTCTTTATCCCAGTTTCTAATACTGTCAAAATAATTTACTCCATACCTCGTTAATAACTGCACAAGCACTATTGTCTTATGCACACATAACGGGTGCTTGTTGTCGCTGTCGCAATTGCAGCTTGTATCAAAATTTCTTTCTTCATTCTTCTGAAGCAAAACCTTATACTTCTCGCCATCCTTTTCTATCTCGGCCTTTACCCGTTCGTCTTTTGCTTCGAGTATGTTCGCTTTATTATTTCTTAAATATTCCTCAGCTTCTGTGTATGACTGCGGAGAAGTCAGCAGACGGATCATTTTCAAATCGAGCTGCTTCATTTTTACAACCGTATGTTTTTGGTCATAGAGCAGATCTTTTTCATCCAACATATTCCGGTCGAGCAGTTCTTGTAACTGAAATAGAGCCGCGGCTTCATGGCGACAGATTTCGCCAAGATTATACGGGCAGCTACAACGAAGAGACAGAGTCGAAGCTTCTTTAAATTTATTGATTAGAACTTTGTAATAGGTAGAATAAATGTCGTCTTTTACCCTGAACGTCACTGCTGCCATCAGATCGTCGTAATCCATTAGCTCAACGTTGCCTATTGCGTGAATTTTTTTACCCCGACGTATCACCTCGTCTGTTCCGTTATTGTAGATATGTTTTATAAGATGCGGTAAAGCCATGAATAGTTGTTATTGTTGACGGAGGACAGGCTGCGAATGACCGTTACATTTTCTTTCTGTCATTTATCATTTACCAACTGTCCTCAATTTCAAAAAAGGTCAATTTGCAAAAGTAACGGAAAGCAGCGAGGTACAGATAGTTAAAAGAAACGGCTGGATGAAATCTTTGTTAAGAAACAGAGGCAAAATAATGGTTGAATGCACTAATTTTTCAGCGTGAATATGAAACAATATTGCCGGGATAGGTCAAGTATGCAGTCAATGGTTAATATACAATCAACTCCCCATTTTTAAAAACAGGCAGCACATTAGCGACATCTGGCGAAATGCAGTAATGGAGGTCCTTTTGCAGTCCATAGCCTGCCAGCCGGTGCCAATGGGTAGTGTTTTGGATAAATTTGAAAAGGTTAGTTTGATGAAGGCGGTAGATCTGCTGCGACATCAGGCTTGCATCGTCGTGAATTGCAAAACGTTCATGAATTCTGTCAATAACAGCTCCGGCAAAGAGACTGTCTTCGAGGTTAAACATGTCTTTCCATCCAGAGCAGCCAAGCACAACATTTTTATTTTGAGAAACAAGATAATTGCACACTGCACTTAAATTAGGGAAAGAGCCTGTTACCACTTCTGCGCAGCCTTTTTCAAAGGCCATATGAAGTAATTTTGTGCCGTTAGTGGTGGTGAGTACAAGCGTTTTACCTTCTATAAAAGCTCTTGGATATTCTGTAGGAGAATTACCATATTGTAAACCTTCTATTACCTTGCCCTCACGCTCGCCGGCAGTTACTGCACCAGGTATTTCGCTACCCAGCCTTTTGCATTCTTCTACTGCTGCAACAGGAATTACCCTTTGCGCACCATTATATAATGCAGTAGCGATAGTGGATGTAGCCCGAAATACATCAATGATTACAACAACAGAATCTTTTAAATTATTTAAATGAAGCAGTGCCGGAGATAAAGAGGTAAATAGCGCAGGCTTTTTATTCATCCGGCAAATATAAAACTGATATGATTAGATATAGAAATCAAAAGAGGCATAAACAAGGGCTACCTCAGCGATCATTACCTGCCAGGAATCGTACTGTTTGTAAGTTGTAAAGCTGACAGATGGCCCAACAAGGCGTGTACGAGTGGCATTGGCTTCAGGACAAAGAGGCCATCTCTTTACCAAAACTCGCCACCGGTATTTGGCTTAAAGCGCAAGCTTTAATTTGCCTTTTAAATCTATTTAGATAACTAATTTTAACCGTTACAAAAACATTATCAACTTTAAATATTTCCTCTTTACATCCATCGTTGTTGTTTTCCCAAATCTTGTCTGCATCACACAACAAAAATTTTTGCTTGGCATCCTCAAGGCTGTTAAATTCTTCAGGCGTCATAATATTTAGTTTAGTTATTAGCAGTAATAGACTTGCCACAAAACGGTCTTCCCCTTCTATCTTAATTTATAAAATTGAGATAATAATATGAGGATCGAAATAGCATAAATATGTGAGTTTTCATGCAACGCGATACAACGTTTGTAAGATGTATACAGGTGCCTTAGTACGGCATCACTTGTAATAATGAAAATGGAGTGGTATTTTGATAAGTAATACCACTTAAATGAAGCGTATAATAGTTTGTTGTGACGGAACATGGAATAAGCCGGACAACTTTTTAAACGGGGTTAAGATTAAGACCAATGTTCAAAAGATCTATGAAGGAATTGATGACAAATTGGATAGAAATGCTAATGGCGAACGTAAGCAGGTAAAGTTTTATGGCGCGGGCGTAGGCACAGGTTTTGGCTTTAAAGACCAGCTATTGGGAGGAGCTTTTGGAAGTGGAATAGATAAGAATATACAGGACGCTTATAAATTTCTAATGTGGAATTATGAGATGGGCGACCAGATCTTTCTTTTCGGATTTAGCCGCGGTGCATACACTGTAAGAAGTTTGGCAGGACTAATTAGAAACTGTGGTGTAATGAAACCAGACTACCTGCATTTAGTAAACGAAGCATATAGCCTTTACCGCGACAGAACACCACTAACACATCCAGACAGTGATTTGATGAAAGCTTTTAAAAACTGTTATGCGATTGAAAATGAAACGAATGTATACTTTATAGGTGTTTGGGATACGGTGGGTGCATTGGGTGTACCGTCGTCCTTCCATTCACTTAATAAAAAGTATCAGTTTCATGATGTTAAGTTAAGCAGCACAATTAAATATGCGTACCAGGCTCTTTCGATAGATGAAAAAAGAAAGGTATTCGAGCCAACATTATGGGAGGTAAATCAACAAAACAATGACCAGTTTTGCGAGCAAGTATGGTTTCCGGGGGCGCACAGTGACGTTGGAGGAGGTTACCCTGAAACCGGGCTTAGCAATATTTCCCTAATGTGGATGCTGGAAAAAGCTTCGAATGCCGGTCTAGCATTTCAACAGAATTTTATTAGCACCATAGTTACAAATAGTTCCGAAGAACTTCACAAAGCTTCTGCTGCATGGTATCTATTTACCAAAAGAAAGTTAAGAGAGATTAACAGAGGGTATATTATTACGCCCAATGAAGAAAGTGGCAGGTTAGAAAAAAAGGATGCGATTACCAATGAAAGTGTGCACTATACCAGCTTCGAACGGTGTTTTAAAGTAAAAAAATACAGGCCTGTTAATTTCGTTAAAGCTGTTGAAAAGAATGTGCCGTACGATCCCATTAAAGACAAATGGAACCAGGAATGGCTGGAGTTTTTGTCGCACTTCCAGGATATGCTAAAAAACAAAAAACATTCTTTAAAGGATCTAAAACCCCTCAGAGAGCGGCTCAGCAACTTCTTGAAGTATAAGTAATCGTATAAGGAAGTTGTGATTAACTGCTTTAGGTAGGGTAATTAATAAGATGAGGTATACTTAAAAAGTTGCTAAAAGGTCTTCTTTACTGCGCATCCAACACCATGAATTAACTATGTAACCACTTATATTTTTTCGACCGGGTGTCTTTAATCAAGCTAACTATTTTTCATTCTTAAGATGTATCAGCTTCGTTTTTCGGCAAGTTTTCTCAACTGCTTTTATCGTTCATAATAATTATCTTCGCAAACCTGTAAAGAATTAATACAGAAAATGGAGGATAGAACTATATGAAATTAAACAATTTAAAAACAAACAAAAGCGCATGGGTACCATAGTACTAACCATAATTATTGGAATTGTAGGAGTAGTTGCAGGAATAATAGCCGGAAAATTTATTTATGCAAAAGACACAAAAAAACAGGTTGAGGATGCAGAACAACAAGCGCAAAGAATTATCACAGATGCTCAAATGCAGGCTGAAACATTAAAAAAAGAGAAAATTCTTGAGGCTAAAGAAAGATTCGTTCAACTTAAAAGCGAGCATGATAAAGAGGTTTTAGATAAGAATCGCAAGATCGCTGACGTAGAAAACCGGTTAAAGCAAAAAGAAGTTTCGATTAACCAGAAAGAGACAAATCTCGAAAAACAGCTAAAAGACAATGAGGCTATTAAGGAAAACCTCAACAGGCAACTTGACGTAGTAAGCCAAAAAAGAACCGAATTAGAAAAACACCAGGAAGAGCACATCCGAAGGCTTGAGAAAATTGCAGCGCTTACTGCAGATGAAGCAAGGAACCAATTGATCGAAAGTTTGAAACAGGAGGCACAAAGCCGTGCGCTTAGTATGCAACAAGACATCATTGACGATGCAAAACAAAAGGCAAACAAAGAAGCACGCAAAATCATTATCCAAACCATTCAAAGAACGGCGGCCGAACAGGCAATTGAAAATGCAATAACAGTTTTCAATCTTGAAACAGATGAAATAAAAGGGCAAATAATTGGTCGTGAAGGTCGTAACATTCGTGCTATTGAAGCTGCAACGGGTGTAGACCTAATTGTTGACGATACCCCTGAAGCAATAGTTCTTTCGTCTTTTGACCCGCTTCGTCGTGAAATTGCGCGTTTAAGTTTACAGCGCCTTATTTCTGATGGCCGTATTCACCCAGCCCGAATTGAAGAGGTTGTTGAAAAGACCCGAAAGCAGCTGGAGGAACAAATAATGGAAATTGGCGAGCGTACTGTGATAGAATTGGGTATTCACGGCTTGCATAAAGAACTGGTTCGAATTGTAGGAAAAATGAGGTTTAGGTCTTCTTACGGCCAAAATTTATTGATGCACAGTCGCGAGGTGGCTAACTTGTGTGGATTAATGGCTAGTGAGCTAGGTATGAATCCTAAGTTAGCGAAGCGGGCAGGTTTGCTACACGACATTGGTAAAGTACCAGATGAAGAAACTGAATTAAGCCACGCTTTGTTAGGCGCAAAGCTTGCGGAAAAATTTGGCGAGAACCCCGCAGTTATCAATGCTATCGGTGCCCATCATGATGAAATGGAGATGCAGTATGTTATTTCCCCCATCATACAAGCCTGCGACGCAATCAGCGGGGCAAGGCCAGGGGCAAGAAGAGAAATTATGCAGCAATACCTGCAAAGAATAAAAGAACTGGAAACACTTGCACTTACTTACCAGGGGGTAGAAAAAGCTTATGCCATACAAGCAGGACGCGAACTGAGGGTAATTGTGGAAGCCGATAAGGTAACCGACAATGACAGCGACAAATTGAGCTTTGAAATTGCTCAAAAAATACAAACAGACATGACATACCCTGGTCAAATAAAAGTGACCGTCATAAGAGAAAAAAGAGCCGTAAATATTGCACGATAGCCCCAATCAATAACGTAAATAAAAACCCGCTTTTACTGCGGGTTTTTATTTACGTTATTATTAATGCAACCAAAACATGCAGACATGCTGTCTTAGTAGTAAGATTACCAATAGATTATCCAATATTTTTACGAAAGAACCAACCAATTTTCTTCACCCGAAATTGGTTACCTCCCAAATTTTTGAAATAATTTAATTGGCGTATGAAATCATTTATAGAGTACCCGCTTGACTTTGAAAAATTGCTTTTTCCGGATGTTACTGACAAAACTTATTCAGGAAAGCTGATATCTCATTATGAATTATACAAAAAAGTAAGCCACCTGGAAGGATGTGTTGTAAAATGCGGAATTGCTGCAGAAGAAGGGTTTACCCGTTTTGCAATTCTAAGAAATCTGATAACAGTGCAGCCAAGCCAGAAAGTGATCGCGTTCGAAAGATTTGGTAAAAGCCTTTATCTTACTAATAATACAACTGAAAACGGACAGTTAAAATGCGCTTTAGAAAGAGCACCGATAGATATTGATAGAATTCATCAATCACTATTAAACAAAGGCATCAAAGAAAAAATAGAGTTTGTTCCCGGCAACATTGGCGATTCTATACCTGAATACCTGATGGAAAATCCTGAAATGAAAATCTCTTACCTCAACATAGACTTCGATGATTATGACAGCACCTCAACTACGCTTCAATTTTTTTATCCCCGGCTAATGCATGGTGGAATACTTATTTTTGACAACTACTACAAGGAAGAGGAAGATTACCGCGCGGTTAAAGACTATTTTAGATACTCAAATAATAGAATCTATAATTTTTCGGTTAATAAAGGCCCGCACTACCTGGTAAGAATGTAAAAAGAATGTCGAAAAACTTTTTGCATTAATGTTTTACCCTTACCTTCGCAATCCGAAAAAATATTTGATATGAACGCTGTTGCTTTTGTGCATGAGCAGTTAACTGCAATTAAAGAGGTGCCTAAATTTAAAGCTGGTGACAATGTTACCGTTAACTATAAAATTATCGAAGGTAATAAGGAGAGAATTCAATCTTTTAAAGGTGATGTTATCAAGCGGCAGGGACAAGGTGCCACTGCAACCTTTACAGTGCGTAAAATTTCTGATGGAGTAGGTGTAGAAAGATTGTTTCCCGTTAATTCTCCTAATATTGAATCTATCATCCTCCATAAGGTTGGTAAAGTCAATAGAGCTAAGCTTTTTTACCTTCGTGAAAGAAGTGGTAAAAGTGCAAGAATTAAAGAAAAAAGATATTAGCATTTGCTGTGCTAGAAAGATAATCAAACGGAGACTTAATAGTTTCCGTTTTTTGTTATACTTCGGTGCACACCAGCTTTTTTCTGGATAATGTTTTTTGAGATAGCTCAACGTAAGTAACGTTTTACCGCTATTATCTTAGCGGTACACATTGAATTTTTACCAGTTTAATTATTGCGACAAATACTAAACCTTTACTAAACTTTACACGTATTTTATAGGTTCGATATTCTAAAACAAAATTATAAACCTATTTTTGTAGTCTAAATCTTAAGCAATGTTTACTAATTTTTTAATCGGAATGCCTGGAGGCAGCGAATGGATTTTAATTGTTCTTGCTGTATTAATCTTATTTGGAGGTAGAAAAATACCTGAGTTTATGAGAGGTCTTGGAAAAGGTATTCGCGAATTTAATGATGCTAAAGATAATGTGAAGAAGGAAATTGAGGAAGGAATGAACGAAAAAGAAGTAAAAAAAGCTTCTCAAGGTTCGTCAGTACAACCATAATTTCTTTACCTAAAGAAAATACTTTTGGTAAGTTTTCAGTCTATTTCCGAATACCATAATTTATTAACGAACGGCCAAATCACTTGTGTGGAGGCCGTTCGTCATTATCTGCAAAAAATTTCTGCTCTTTCACACCTCAATGCCTGGCTTGAAATCTTTGAATCTGAAGCCCTGGAAAAGGCCGCTAAACTAGACAATCAGAGACAGAAAGGTGCACCATTAGGAAGGCTTCACGGAGTCATAGTAGGTCTTAAAGACGTTATTTGTTACAAAGACCATCATATATCCGCTTCTTCACGCATTTTACAAAATTTTACCTCTGTTTACAATGCTACTGCAACAGCGTGCCTGCTGGATGAAGAAGCCATTATTATAGGCCGTCAAAACTGTGATGAATTTGCAATGGGTAGCAGTAACGAAAATTCTGCTTTCGGGTTAGTGCGCAATGCACTTGATGAAGAACGAGTACCGGGCGGATCATCTGGTGGATCTGCAGTTGCTGTACAAGCCGACATGTGCATGATAAGTCTTGGAAGCGACACCGGAGGATCTGTAAGACAGCCTGCCGACTTCTGCGGAGTAATTGGCATGAAGCCATCTTATGGCGCTATTTCGCGGTATGGCTTAATTGCATATGCTTCTTCTTTTGACCAGATTGGTATTTTTTGTAAATCAATTGATGATGTGAAGCTGGTGCTCGACGTGATTTCGGGCCCTGATGAGTTTGACAGTACGGTTAAACAAAGGCCAGCAGCTATTTCGATACAAAAAAGTCAATATAAGTTTTGCTATTTCTTAAACGCGCTCGACCACCCGAGTCTTGACTCTCAGAACCGATTCGAAATAAAACGGTTTACAGAAAAATTAACAGCAGCAGGACATACAGTTGAAGCAATTGATTTTGAATTGCTAGACTATATCGTTCCCGCTTATTATGTTCTAACTACTGCCGAGGCCAGCAGCAATCTCTCCCGTTACGACGGCATTAAATTCGGCTATCGTAATACCAGGATGGAAAATACTCTCGAAGAGCTTTACAAATTGAGTAGAAGTGATGGCTTTGGGCCGGAAGTAAAAAGAAGAATATTGCTTGGAACTTTTGTGTTAAGCGCAGGTTACTTTGATGCTTATTTTACTAAGGCTCAAAAAGTTAGACGACTGCTTATCGAAAAAACCAGAGAAATTTTTAGCCGGTATGATGCAATTATTTCACCAACAGTTCCAACAACTGCTTATAAACTGGGTGAAAAAAAAGATCCGGTAGAAATCTTTCTTGCTGACATCTATACTGTTTATGCTAATTTGGTGGGTATTCCTGCCATTTCGCTTCCTTTATTTAAAAGCCCGACCGGTCTTCCTTTTGGACTGCAGGTGATGTCGTCTCAAAATAATGAGCTACATTTGCTCTCCCTTTCCAAATTGTTAATAAATCTTCAACACGGAGAGCGTAATCCACATCTTTAGAAATACCGACTACCATCGCTGGCCTAACTTAATTTATTCACTAAACATTTGTAATGTAAATCATGAAAAATGTAAGAATTACTGTCAAGCTCCGTCGGCTCGTTAAATCAATTGCTATAGGTTTTTTTATTCCGGCAATATTTGTAGCAGGCAGTGCTTTTACCTCATCCCACGACATTGGAAATCCAAAAAAAGCCGTGTTAGAAAGACCGGTTGAGAATGATAAAAGCGGCTTTAAAAGTCTTTTTTCAGCATCCTATTTTGATCCTACAAAACCTTATGTAACGCAGATTAATCCTAAAGCGCTGCCATATGTACAGAAATACATTCGCGAGGAAGGTGAAGATCTCGAAAAAATGAAAATTTGGGGTAAGCCATATTTCGCCGTTTACGATGCTATCCTGCAGCAGTTTGGTTTACCATTAGAACTGAAATACTTATCTGTAATAGAATCATCTCTAATTTCTAATAGCGTTTCTCATTCCGGTGCGGCGGGACCCTGGCAGATAATGCCTGGAATGGCTAAAGACCTTGGGCTAAAAGTTAATAGACGGGTAGATGAAAGAAAGAATTTCTATAAAAGTACTTACGCTGCTGCAAGAATACTAAAAGGCCTTCATCGCCAGTTTAATGATTGGTTACTGGTTATTGCAGCCTATAATTGTGGAGAGGGAAGGCTTAGGCAGGCAATAAGAAAAAGCGGAACGAACAATTTTTGGGAACTTCAATCGTACCTACCCGAAGAGACCCGGAATCACGTAAAGAGGTTCATCGGTACTCATTTTATTTTTGAAGGTAATGGAGGATTAACCACAATGACGGCGTCAGAAATGTTGGATTACGATCTTAAACTGGCGGCTGTAAATAATAAGAACCTTACAGGTGCAGAAGAATTGGGAACCAGTTTGGTTGAGGTTTCAGGAAAGTACAAATCTTCTGTTATCGCCAAAATTTTGGGAATTGGCATTTCGGCCTTTAATAAACTTAATCCAAATTTTGATAAAATGGTAGCGTTGGGACAACGGTATAAAATGCGGCTGCCTACAGAAAAAGCGGCACTATTTGCTGAAAATAAAAATGCAATTTTAAACGAAAGTGTTCAGTCGTTTTTAAGTATTTAATATAGACGAACGAGCAAAAGGAGATGAATAAAAAGCGTGTTTTATTCATCTCCTTTTTTGTTTGCTTTAAATAAGTCTAGCAGGGCTGTAGCTTTTAATAAACACTCATCATATTCCTCCTCAAAAATACTGGATGCCGTAATCGCGCTTCCTGTATGAAAGGAAATGTAGTTGGAACTCTCATTATAAACAATACTTCTAATAACGACATTAAAGTCAAAATCTTTTTCAGGGGTTATATATCCAATAGTCCCTGAATAAATTCCTCGCTTACCGGTTTCATAC
>JALYZZ010000385.1 GCA_030948675.1 Bacteroidota bacterium
TTCTTTTTGATAAAGTTCTTTGGCCAATTTAAAATCGGCATCAGGGTCAATATTAGCCATTGTTGCCTGCGCAAAAAGATGGCTATGTACCGCCAAAACAAGCGCTGCTGCGCACAAACTTCTCTTAACTTTCGCAATCATAGCTCTGGGGTTAACGATAAATATTTTTTATAAATATTACAATTGTCAATCTTAATGAAAAGCAAAAAGATCTTCCCACTATCAGTCTGATACATTCTTGTAACTGTATAAATTTTACTGCCGTCTATATCCGACCTTATGCCGCTTATCCGGCACTAATTAAACTCATCGTTTAGTACATCACGCAACATTACTTTGCTGTTTTCTGTTGATCATAAGCTGCATTGTGACGGGCAAATACATTAGAAAAATCAAACATAAAAGATATATAAAGGTAGCATTAGCTTTAGCGAAAGCAGTAGCGTGCTGTCAACTGTGGATAAACAAAGAGTGACATCAGGTTTGATAACATTCGTGGAAAAAACCTTTTCATGCTTTGACGGAAATATAAAAAAATGAAAGATATCAAGGCTGCAACGAGCATATTCTCAAGGTTGAAAACGGGGAAAGAATAAGCGGCAATAGGACAATTGTAAAAGCATCTAACAGTGTATAAATGACACGAGAGCAATATTGTGTGCTCTCGTGTCATTTACTCATCGGTCATTTGTCATTTCAGCAACTGCCATCTCACCTTCTACTGCCCAACTAAAAACACGGCATTCGAAAAAAGCAATTTACCGCTTTCCCAAAACTCGCGAAACAAAGGGTCATCGGCCATAAAAACAACAGAACCTGTTCCAAGATTGGTGACGCCTAACACCAGCCCATCTTTCAATTGATTTTTTACTTTAGTTCCCGCAAAACCTGTAACGTAATTTTCTTTTTTAAACACACCCACATTCCATCCTTCTTTTAAAAACTCATACACATCCGTGTTTTGCTTTAAAGTATAATACACGTCTGAAAAACCAAAGGCAAGTGGATGACTATTGTCTAATTGTACCTTGTAAATTGCTCCTGGAATACTGCCTACCAGTTCATCACGCTCGCGGTTCTCAAATCTTTTAAGAGAAGAATAATCATCTTTCGCATCTTTCTTGTCATCCTTGTCTTCTTTCAGCTTAATTCCCCAATCTCCGGCCGCCATTTGATGGACTGCATTTTCCAGCGCAATCAAATTACCTCCACCAGTTACAAATTCTTTCAATTTGTCTGTCAAAGTTTTATCTGTCAGGTTTCTATAATTTCCATCAGGCACAATTAACACATTGTAATTCTTTAAGCTGGCTCGGCCAAGATCGGCAGCATTGATTAGGGTAATTGGATAATCAAGTTGTTGATCAAAGAAATGCCATACCTCTCCGGCTGCCAGGGCATTGGTTTGTTCGCCTGTCACCAGGGCAACTTTGGGTGCCCGGATTGCTCTTACATCAGGTGAACCAAAGTCAGGGCCTTTATCCATAAAACCCGAAGAAACAGGCTCGACCTCCACATCATTCTTTGCAACAGATCACTCAATATGGTTTGTAGATTTGCAGGATTTCCTTTTTGCAGAACGATGAGGGTGCCGCGGTCAAATTGCTTTTGGTTATAACTAAATGGCTTTTCGGTAAACCGCACCTTAATAGCTTGTTTCAATAACTGGCCGAGTACTTTTACACTATTTAAGGAGTTGTACCGGATCAGGTAGCCATACGTTGATGCTGCAAGCGAATGAACTTTTGCCGCTGTGTCAAACGGAGAAAGAGGCAGTACTTCTGCAACAGCGTATGCGTCTACATCGTATGCAAAAGGCAGCGACCATGCAGTTATATCGTAAGTAACAGAGTCGGCCATCTTGCTTTTCTGTTCAAGCAATACTCTCGCCAGCACAGACTTTGCCTGTGCCGAACTTATTGCAATTGTAAATTTTTTCAGGCTACCGTTTTCCTGCTTTCCTGTTACATAGTTTAATCCTTTAAACGGCTTATTTCCAAGTGTTCCAAATTCAATCTTATTTAATTGAAGCAGGCTGGCAATACTTTTTATTTTTCCGGCATTGTCACTCGTCAACACATACGTTTTTATTGGATTGCCTTTGCCAGACCGGCTGTCGTCAAAAAACTTTTTATACTCAGATATTATCTTCCAGCATGTTGAGAAGCCATCTCAATAGTCGATAATCCGGTTGTGTAATGATGATTTACCCGATCAACAAGTGTTAAAACATCACCTGCTCCGGTTGTTACTCCGAGGCCAGCGCGAATACCCCCCTGTTCAAACGTCATACCGATAGCTCCGTTGTACAGCGGATAAGTATCGCCATAAGATGGATATAAAAGATCGAAACGCTCTTTGGTAAAAAACAGCCAGCCGTTTTGGTCAAAATACCTGGCGTTATTTCTTCCGATAGTATTTTGAAATTCTCTTTGCCACGGCGTAATTACCTCGTGGAAAGGCTCTGCTGCGGGGGCAAAATAATAAGGTTGATTATAGCCCTGTTCATGAAAATCGACATGGACCTGTGGCTACCATTCATTGTATTTCGCCATTCTCAGACGGGTTTCTTTTTGGGTTTGCCAGGCCCAGTCGCGGTTTAAATCGAAATTGTAATGATTTGTTCTACCTCCGGGCCAGGGTTCGTTGTGCTCTCTTGACTGCGGATCTGGATTATAATTTTTACCCATCACAGAGTTTATCCAGTTCACATATCTGTCTCGTCCATCTGGATTCATACATGGGTCTATAATGACCACCGTGTTTCTTAGCCATTCTTTTGTAGATGTATTTGCAGGATCAACCAAAGAATAGAGGGTTAACATCGACGCCTCTGAAGAAGAAGCTTCATTGCCGTGAACATTGTAACTGAGCCAAACGATTGCCGGAGATGGGGTTGTAGAACCTGCAGTTTTATTATTTGACAAGCCGGAAAAAGCGAGATTGGTTTGCCTGATACTTTCAAGGTTTTTAAGGTTTTCAGGAGTAGTAATATAAATAAGCAGCAGCTCACGGCCTTCGTTCGTCTCTCCGTACTTTTCTATTCTTACCATATCAGGCTTCGCCTGTGCGACAGCCCTAACATAATTGACGATTTTATAATGAGGTGTAAAATGTGTTCCAACTTTATAACCTAAAAACTGCTCGGGAGTCTGTAAGGCTTGAGCGTTTGCAGAAAAGGCGCAAATGCAGGATAAAAATGCAAGTATATACTTCATAAATATTAATAAGGGGCGAAAGTAAATAAAGAAGAAAAACAATATCCAAAAAATGTCGATTTTTTGAAGGTGCAAAAACAACTCATGGGGTCAATAAAAGAACATTTTTTAAAACAACAAGTTGTTATCCTACTAATTGCCTGAATAATCTATTCAAAGTTTCTTCTGCGTGTACACACATACCTGGATGCACAGGCGAAGTTTGCACAACTGTGCTGCGTGCAGCAGTAAGCCAACGAAACCGGGAAGCAATGGGCAATTTTGCAATGGGTCCTCCTTCGCGCAAGCCTCTGCAAATTAAATCAAATGCATGCAGTCTTTTCTCCAGTTGCTGCAGGTCTGCTACATCGGAAAAGCTCTTTAACCGTTGTTCGTTTACACTACATCTAGTT
>JALYZZ010000398.1 GCA_030948675.1 Bacteroidota bacterium
GCAAACCTGTAGTTGAAGATGCAACATTTGGTTTTAGGGCGGCAGCTCCAGCACTGGCCTGTAACGACAGCTATTTTGAGAAAAAAATTATTAACTGGGATCCCAAAAATATGAAGCTGCTGAAAGGGTAAATCGCAGCACCAAAAAAGCAGCTATCAATACGCAAAAAGGATTAAAAAATAAAGAGGCTATACTAAAAAGTAAGCCTCTTCTTTTTTACCGATTACCCTAATCAAACTACTGTCGCTACGAAAAAAATATTTATATTAAGCCAAGAATAATTTAGCAATAGCTAGTGCATCACCATAGCTTAGTGGTTCATCAAAAGCCTCTGTTGCTGCGGCTACTGAAATAGTCACTCCATCAGCAGATATTCCTGATATTTTCACACCTGCCTGTGTTTCTAATTCTTCTCCATTGTATACAGCCTGAGCAGCAGCAGGAATTCCGCCAAGATCTTTTCCTGTAATCCATGGTTTTACGTTAGCACCTCTTGCTCTTCGCATCTGACGAATGTGAGACGCATGTCTTGCTTCAACAGAGTGAATATTTAATGCTGCACCCAATACAGTTTTATTGCTCATTAAATAAGGTGCCTGACCCTTATATGCACGAACACCAGTATCTTCAAACGCTTGTGCCAATGCAAGAAAAACGTCATAATTTGTCGGAAGGAAAGGATCTGGAAAAGTACCTTTCGCCGTAAAATCAAACGTAGGTTTAGCTACTGCAGCCGCGCCTAAAACAGATTTTAAAAAGGTGACATGATGGTTTTCATCGTCACGAATAAGGGTTAATGCACCAATTGCCGGGGTTCCCGCAAGTAAAGTTCCGTGTGCTGCTACGCCCCTTGTATAAAATTCAGACTCCAGGTATTCTAATGTAAGAGCAAAGTTTAAAATATCGTTTACTGCTGTTGGCTGTGTTTGGCCATACGCTTTTGTAAACAAGCTTCCAAGGGCGAAAGGCAACGCACCAAGTGCTAATTTCTTACCCACACCCGATAGACTTTTGATCGCTTCGCGTCTTGGGCTTACTCTTTCGTGAAACTCCGGATCTACTGTTTGTATTTCGCTTATTATATTTTGTAAGTTCATAATTGTAAGATTTTAAGAAGGTAAATTACTTGGGTTGATTTGCGTTTTAATGTACTTGCCTGCTATACCAAGTACCTGTGTAGGCGTGCGAGACATCTCAAGTCCCGTAGATGGATCTACTACATCAGAACCTACAAAAGTGCCATTAGAGATACGGTCGCGAATCCATGCTGCATGGCGTGCTTCGACAGACACAATTTTTCCTGCAAGGGTCAAGTATGCCGGAGTTTGTATCAATGGTCCTGCTCCGTTGTAAGCCGATACTCCCAAATCTTCAAAAGCTTTTGCAGTACCTAATACACTGTTACGATCGGTGAAATTGATAGAACTAAAATCAACCTCAAGTGCCTGTATTGCACTACCTGCTAAAGCCGCTTTAAAAAGTTCACGGTGTGCTACTTCGTGATCGCGTATGTCGGTAAGTAAGGACTTCTCTTCGTCAGATATACCTGAATAAAATGACTTGGCAACCTGGATGTAAAAAGCAGCTTCAAGTTGTTCCAAGGCATAAGCATAATTTAAAATACCGGTATCTCCACTGCCCAGATCAACTCCGCCACTGTCACTTTTTTTGCAGGAATTTAAAATAATGATTCCAGTGGTTGCTGCACCTGCATAGTTTAAGAATTTCCTTCTCGACATGTTCGACCTGCCAGTATCGAGGTCTGCTTGTGTTTTGTTTTCAAATAAAGCCGTGTTCTTAGTCATAACGGTGTTTTTATGGTTAATAATTTTCAAAAGGTAATCTTCCTTCCCTTTCAACCTACGAGAAATGGTTTCAGTCAGTTTTAATCCTGGGTAGAAATTTTTAAATGTTTTTTAATCCTGGTCGCTCTAGCTGTGCCTTTTTATTGACGGTTTAATATTTTTTAACTTCAATAGTTGTTACACTTTAAAACATACTCATTATGGCAAAGT
This sequence comes from Bacteroidota bacterium, assembly GCA_030948675.1. Taxonomy (GTDB): domain Bacteria; phylum Bacteroidota; class Bacteroidia; order Chitinophagales; family Chitinophagaceae; genus Segetibacter. The sequence goes on from JALYZZ010000398.1 coordinate 2,016, forward strand.
AGTCTAAGGAAGCAGGAGAAAAAGTAGAAGAAGTGATGCACGAAATGAAAAAGGGAAAGTTAAAAACAGGAACGGGCAAGCAGGTTACTAGTCGCAAACAAGCAATTGCAATAGCCTTGTCCGAAGCCCGGCAGGAAGGTGATAAAGTACCCAACAAAAAGGCGGGTAAAAAAGCAGGGGTAAAAAAAGGAAGAAATAAACCCAAGTAGTTAACTGATACACAAACATTTCAAGACTTAAATATTGTTTGAAGCTAGCATCACCTATGTGGCAGCTTTTGTTGTGTCACTGCAACTGTTTTTCTCTGATGGAGCGAAAGCAGTAAAACTGATCAGCCCTAAGTATGCATTTTAAATGAAACATTTTATCGCAATCATTCCTCCCGGAGAGGAATACCTCTTAATCGGCCTTTTGTTATTTACACAAATGCCACAAAATGTTAAGAGAAGAAGTTCTTCTATTCTACCAACTTTTCTGCAACAGATGGTTTTTTCCTTCGCCTCATCCAAATCTGTCCTTTATGACGTGTAGGCACCTCATCTCCCAACAATTTGCCCCATGGCCTCAAGTCATCTATTCTGTCGAAAATGATTTTTAAAATGGCCACCATTGGTATTGATAAAAACATTCCAGAAACGCCCCATAATGCTCCACCCAATAATACAACGATAATGGAAAACAAGGCATTGATTTGCACTTTCGATGATACAATTCGGGGAACCAAAATGTTATTATCAATAAATTGAATGATCGAGTAAGCAATGATAATCCCGAGTTGAGTGGAATATCCGTCTTTGGTAATGGTTGCCATCAAAACAGGCAAAGCGATGGCGATAATACCACCGATATATGGTATCATGTTGAGAATAGCGCCAATGACACCAAAAAGAATAGCGTAATCAACGCCTAAAATCATAAGAGCAGCCGAGTTTAAAACAGCTACAATTATTGCTTCAAGCAGTAAGCCGACCATATAACTTTGTATAGCTGACTTGGTTTGATTTAATATTTCACCCACCTGCCTTGTGTTTTCTTCAGCAAACACCTCGTACAAAAAGTTTAAGATAAGCGCCTTGTAAAAGAGCAGTAAAAAGATGTAAACCGGAAGTAAGAAAATAACTCCAATTGTGCCTACCGCAGTACCTACTGTTTGCCCAACCAGCGCCTTACTGTTATCAAGTGCATCGCTTAATAGTTGAACCTGTTTGTCTATTGCAATCCCAAACTTCAATTGCACCCACTGGTGCAACTGCTGTAGTATCACACCTAATTTTATTTTTAACAACGGGAGATTTTCAGCAAAACCAACCATCTGCGATGACAGGAAGTATAACAAGCCACCAATAATTATTATTGCTATCAGCATTGCTATAATAATAGAAAAAAGAAGGGAAATTTTGTACTGCTTAAACTTGTTAACCAAAGGGTTAAGCAGAATGGCGATTATGACAGAAAAGGCGATAGGAACAAGTATATCGCGTAGATTAACCGATGCGTATACCAGCAGAATAAGTCCAAAAAGGATGACTGTACTTTTTATAAAAAACGGGTATTGTTTTTCTTGCATCTGGTTTTCAATGTTTTATAATAACTCCTCTGCCTAAAGCATGCCACCCCATTTTTGTAGCTTTAGAACGGCACTTTTTTTTAATGGTCACAAACGATTAAGACAACAAATACAATACATAACAATGGAAGTGAAATAGATCATTTCCTCCATTCAAAATAAAAAATACTTCCAACGCCCAGTATGGATTCTACCCAAATTTTTCCACCCTGCTCTTCTACCAGTACCTTTAAAATGTTTAGCCCAACCCCTGTGCTGCTGTCCCTTGTTGACTTAGCGGCTGCAGTTTGAAATAATTTAAAAATTTTATCTGCATCCTCCCTTACCAGTCCCGGACCGTTGTCTTTTACCGAAAAAACGTAAAAGTCCTCTTTTTCTACGGCGTCAACTTCTATCAACCCCTCAGGCTTATCATTGTATTTAATAGAATTACTTAGCAGATTTTGAAAAACCTGTTGAAGTTTGATTTTCCTTGTAAAAATAATGGGCAGGTTTTCAGAGATTTTTATCTTAATATTTCGCGGAGGAAACAAGAGAAAAGCGATCTGGCTTACCAGCTCAGATACGTCAACCTCTTCAATCGTTTGTTGTGACAGGCTTTGTTTCGAATACTCGAGAATGGAGGAAATCATCTCAGAAAGATGGTTTGAAGCCATATAAACCAGGTCAATCTTTTGAGCAGTCAATGGATCACTTTCAATAATCTCATTTTCTTTTAAAGAAGACATTATTGTGATGATGGACGCTAACGGCGACTTTAGATCGTGAGAAACCATGTACACAAACTTCTCCAGTTGCCTGTTTACTTTTTCTGTTTCGAGCAATGCTTCCTTCAATTCCTGTTGATAGAAATAGAGCTTCTCAAAAACGTTCACTTTAGCCCGGGTCACGTTTAGGTCCAGCGGCTTCTGCAAATAGTCTACTGCACCCTCGCCGAAACCCTGCATCACATATTGTTCGTCTTTGTTGATAGCAGTTACGAAAATGACAGCAATGTCTTTTGTTTTAGAATTTGATTTTAGCATCCGGGCTACCTCAAACCCATTCATTCCAGGCATTTGTACATCCAGCATTATCAACCCTATTGCCGGATTTTTCAGCACCGTTTTCAGTGCTTCGTTGCCCGAGGAGGCAGTTAAAAAATAACGGTTGTCGTGTTCCAGTATTTCTTCTAATAAAAGTAGGTTTTCACTCCTGTCGTCAACTAATAAAATTGTAAACGCCCTTGTACTTTTACCACTCATAACATGCTTTTCATTTACTATTTACGCTATTTATGTATTCAGCTATTTGCATCGGGTTCATTACATGTATTCCTGCGACCGACTCTATTGCCGATTGGGGCATGGCAGCAAACTCGGCACTTTCCGGCGCTTGCGCTATAACAGATCCCCCTTTTTCTGCCACCATTCTTAATCCGGCCGTTCCATCATTATTTGCACCGCTTAACAGTATTGCAGTAAGATTGTTTGTGAATACCCTGGCAGCGCTTTCAAAGGTTACGTCAATAGAAGGCCTGCTAAATTTTATCGCTTCGGAATAATCAAGACTAAAAGTTCGGTCAGCCTCAATCAAAAGGTGATAGTTCTGCGGTGTTACATAAATGCTTGAGTTTATGATAGGATCTTTATCATCGGGTTCAACAATTCTTTTATGCCTGCATGCCTGGCTAAGAATTTTTGTAAACTCGCTTAACACATTTCGCTGCCGGTGAATAACAATTACCATTGGCAATATAAATTCGTCTGAAACATGCATGATCACCTGCATTAAAACAGATAAACTTCCCGCCGACCCGCCGACGACTATCAGTTCTTTTTTGTTAGAAAAAGTCAAAATAATTTTATTTTAATATATGCCTGCCGCTTTGTAAAAATCATAGTAATCAATCCACCCATGTTATATAAACGTGTTTGAATTCATTAAATTGCAAAAACAAACGGTGGCATCAGTGCTTTATGTATCCAAATACGCCTCTCTTTAAAGCGCTACACCAACTACTCCATCTGAAAAAAAATTTTAAGTAATACTGACAGCAGTAACCATTCCCTAAGTACCCGCCATCAATGTCAGTACATACAGAACTCCTGATAATCATTGTATCCTTCTAAAAATTTTCTCAGGGTTACTGATTACTTCAAATTTGTTTTTTATGTCTGAAAATAACAACGACTCCTTAATGCCCAATGCAAGAAAACCAAATGTTGAGAGACTGCTGTAAAACAAATTGATTACTTTATTTTGCAACTGCCGGTTAAAGTAGATCATTACATTTCTGCAAAGGATCAATTGAAATTCGTTGAAGACCTGGTCTGTCACTAAATTGTGTTGTGAGAAAACAATGTTTTCCCTCAAATCCTTCCTGATGATTGCGTTGTCGTACATAGCGGTGTAGTAAGAAGCAAAATCGCTTTCGCCACCCGCATTTAAATAATTTCCAACATATTCTTTCATAACTTCTAAGGGTAAAATTGCCTTTTTTGCCTTCTCAATGTTATTTGGATTAATATCGGTTGCATATATCTTAGAACGATTCAACAGTTTAGCCTCATGCAACAGTATAGCTATAGAAAATACCTCCTCACCCGAAGAACACCCTGCATGCCAAATTTTAATGGTTGGATAGGAGGCAATGACTGGAAGCACTTTTTCGCGGATTATTTTATAGAACTGGGGGTCGCGAAACATTTCTGTAACATTAACCGTTATTCGTTGCAGGAAAAAATCAAAAACAGTTTTGTCTGTCGTAAGGCTAACTGTCAGATCTTTTATACTGCTAACACCTGCATCATCAATAAACCTCGATATTCTTCTGTGCATAGATGCACGCGAATAATTGGTGAAATCGTACCCATATACGTGATGCACCAGACACAGTAGTTCTTCAAGTTCTATGTCGTTTATTTCAACCTTTTTTTTTGGCATAGACTAAGTCAACCATACTCTCATTAACGAGGTAAGTTTGTGAATATCCACAGGTTTGGAAATATAATCAGAGGCGCCTGCTGTTAAACATTTTTCCCTGTCGCCGGCCATAGCCTTAGCTGTTAAAGCAATAACCGGAAGACGGGTAAGTTTCATTTCATTTCTAATGATGTGTATTGCCTCGTAACCATCCATCTCCGGCATCATTACATCCATTAAAACAATGTCAACTGTTTTGTCTTTTTTTAGCATTTCAATTGCTTCCTTTCCGTCGTTTGCAGTAATCACCTCCATTTGCTGGTTTTCCAGCACAGCACTAAGCGCAAAAATGTTACGCATATCATCGTCTACCAACAGCACCTTTTTATGCTGCAACGTTACATCGAGGTTTTTGGGCTTGCTTACCTTCAATTTAGAAATACTGTTTTTTTCCTGCACCTTATATAAAAATAACTCCAGTTCATCCAGCAGCCTTTTGTTGCTGAATGAGGATTTTCTTACTACCACATCCGCTACTCTTTTCATCTCAAGTTCGTCGGCTGTAGTAATATCTTTATCAAGATAAATGATCGTTGGTATATGATCAGGAAGTAAATGAGCATTTAATTCTGCAAGCTTTGAAATTCCGAGTTCGATGTTTTGCCCTATATCGGCAATAATACAATCATATTTTGCTTTGTTGACCTTCTCCAATCCTTCCTCAAGCGAACTAGCGGTATCGCAAACAATGTCAAAATTCTTTTCGTCCGACAGTGCTTTAGACACTTCTTTTTCCAGGTTATTTTTCGAAAAAATCAATACTCTTTTGATGGTGGACTTCAAGTACTCTCCAATCAGCGTGAAGGCATTCTCAAGGTCGCTTTTTTCAATTGGCTTTTTTAAATAAGCAAGAGCGCCTGCTGAGAGTGCACTCATGTTTTCTGAACCTGAAATAACGTGAACGGGAATATGTCGCAGGCTTTCATCTTCTTTAAACAACTTCAAAAGCGTCCAGCCATTTATTCCGGGCAAAGTCATGTCAAGAATAATAGCAGAAGGTTTGTATTTTTTTGCACAAAAGAGTCCTTCATCCCCAGTTAAAGCAATAATGCATTTAAAATCATTTGATTTTGCAAATTCGTTGATGATAATTGCAAAATCTTTATCATCTTCTATCACCAACATCACCTTATCTTCTTTCGAAATGTTGTGTCTTTGGTCTGGTATTGTTGTTTGCTCTACTACATTTTTTAAGATGTTTGCTGTCTTGTCTTCCTGGTATTTATCTTTAGACACAGTGTCTGTAACCGGAGTGTCTACCGGAATAAAAATAGTAAAATTGCTGCCCTCCCCCTCCTTGCTTTGTATTTCTATTTTACCGTTTAGAATTCTCATCAGCTCTTTTGTAATAGAAAGCCCCAGGCCTGTGCCCCCATACTTGAGGTTTGTAGAACCATCAGCTTGTTGAAACGCTTCGAAAATCACTTGTTGTTTTGCCTCCGGTATTCCAATTCCGGTGTCTTCAACTGTTATGGCTAAGTAGTTTCTGCCATCTTTAATAACGGTTTTAAAGGCAAGGGTTACCCGTCCGTTTGGGCGGGTGAATTTAAAAGCATTTGAAAGCAGGTTTTTTAACACCTGCTCCACTTTTTGTCTGTCTGTTTTAATCTTTTCAGGTACTCCATCCTTTATGTCAACAACATAATTGATTTCTTTTTCTTCGGCCACCACAGAAAACAATTGCTCTAAATCTGTGGCAATGTTTTTTACTAACACAGTTTCAAATCGTAAGTCAACTTTTCCTGCTTCTATCTTGGAAAGATCGAGGATATCATTGATCAATTCAAGCAGGTCTGCTCCAGACTTATAAATAATC
>JALYZZ010000402.1 GCA_030948675.1 Bacteroidota bacterium
CACCTGTTCTCCAATTGCTAAGACATTTTGTTTCATTGCTGTATATTCTGTCGGATTGATCCCTAGTACTTTAGAGGAGATCTCCCGCAAACTGTCCACACAAACGCCTATATTATTTCTTTTAACAAAAGCAGCAACTGCAGCATTTTTCGATACAATTACCGGCAGCCCAGCCGCCACGTATAATGATGTTTTATGTGGCGTATTATAACGCATGTATTGGCCTGCCAAACCCGTAATCTCTTCTACACTGTTACCGTCCCAGATAAGACCAAAATCTCCCCGAACATGATGAATAATTTGTTGGGGCGAAAAGCTTCCAAACCATCTTACTCTGGCGTTGATATTAGAAATGCTTTTTTTAAATCCATTGCCGTACAAATTGATATAGAAGGGGTAGTTGCATGCAGCTAACTTTTCCAGAAAACTACCTCTGTCCAATGCCCCTGCAAAAGCTACTTCATTATACTCTTTTTCAACTGCCGGCTCGCTGTGGCTTTCGCCGCTTGCCAAATAATCAAACAAGCCTATTTCTTCTACGTGTCCCTGGTAATTATTTTGAAGCAACCATTTTGTCATTGCAGCATTGTGAGAAATAACAGCATCATAGGCCGATAGTGCTTTTATTTCGTTTAACGTCTTTTGTTCATTTGGCTCCGATCTCAAAGAGTCTACATCATGTATAAGTGCACAAAACCGGCATCCTTTTTTTTTCAGCAACCGAATAAAATATTTAAAAAAACGGTTAATACCCAGAAGCGGGTATTGTACAACGATTAAAGAATTTTTGCTGATAATTACTGCGAACAACAAGAGTTTAAAAACTACAATAACCAGATGAACGGGCATTAAGTACCAGCGATATCGAACCGAGATTTGAAGGTCAACAAAGCCTGTTTCTATTAAAATTTTTCTGCAATCACTTGTAGCTTTACTACCAGCATTGTTCCCTCGTTTTGTATCAATATTTACGTCGAAATGGTACTTACGCATGCATTGTTTCTATTGCTGCAAGCCTGACACTTTTCTTTCAATTCCATAATAAATCAGTTGAAACCTCCCCTGCTGAAATAAACAACTAATAAAACCACAATTGTCAAAAAAGCTGTGGCCAAAAAACCGGCAAAAAAGTAGAGATATGGATTTGAGTAAACAGCTTTTAAAGGCAGCGTTGGCTCATCTATTATTTGGTATAGCGGCATCTGTTTTTGTAAATCCAGCTTGGCAATAATTACGTTTTGAGCAATCTCGCTGTACGCATTTGTTAAAAACGAAGCATTTGCCTGATTTCGTTGTATTGGTGCTCTTTCTACTTGCATCGCAGGGTTCATGTTGTAAGTTCTCTGTACAGATGCAGCAGTGGCCGTAATGGTATTGCCCAACAAGCGCCTCAAACTATCCGCTTCTTTTTGTACCATTTCAAGATTTTGCTTGGCAAGCCTTGTTTTGGTTTCAATAAAAAATGAAGCAGTTTCCTTCATCAGGAAATTTGTAAAATAGTACGAAAAAGTTTCATTTACCGACGTCACTGACAAGGTGTACGAGCTAAGCGCCTTGTTTGGTCTGCCCACCTGCAGGTGTTTAGCAATGATTGACGCATGCACCTCTCTAATCAAGCTATCCTGTACTCCTGTTATTTTAGCAGGGTCATTTGGAAAAGGGAAAGCATTTTGAGTTGCAGGAAATTTTTTCCATTCTTTATCTAATTCCTTTGCTTTCACAAAAATGTTTAAAAGGGTTTGATGTTGTCCGGGGGGTATTTTAAACAAGGTTCTTCCGGTCATGTTGCGGGATTCAAAAAGGGTTAAGATATTATCCCCGGCAAACAGATCGCTGCCGCCTGATGCACCCGATGCAAAACCCAGCTGGCTCGCCAAACTCGTTAGCCCGCTAACCCTTGACTCAGATGATAGTACAAAAGTTAGCAGTGCAGTGTATGTAGGCTTTTTGTTTGCTGCATAAAAAAACGCAACCAAACCACCTGCAACTGCAATCAACATTATTGTTAGCCATTTGTGCAGCAGATATCTGCTTACTTTTTTTATAAGTAAAACTGCTTTGCTTATTGAAATTTCTTCGTCAGTATCTGACACCGGTGTTATTTGGGTTGATTGTGTTTAAAACTTCAAAACGAACCATTGATTAATGATTACAACCGAACTAAAGCAATGATAACATAAGCCAAAGACGCAAAAGCAGAGGCCAGCGCGGTGACTTCTGCTGCACTTCTACGCTGCCTGTTTTTAGCTACCTCTTTAGGAATTACAATTTCTGAACCCGGGCGTATTTTCGGGTAACTTCTAAAGAACAAAAAATGCTTTGTCGACGCAGCTTTTCCATTTAGGTATAGCACATACGCTTTGCTTCGTCGGGCGTTGTCTGTAAATCCTCCTGCCTCGGCTACGTAGTCTTTAAGATTTTTATTTTTGTTAAAGATGCTTTGTGTAGGGAATAATACTTCACCATTTATTTTAATTTCTTCATCATTTTTTGGAATAAATAATGTATCCCCCGGCTTCAACACCATGTTTGATTCGCTCGCGGGATTGGCTAAGATTGTCGCTAAATCAAGCGGTATCTGGTCGTAAGTGCGCGCAACTGCCGCAGTTATTTTGCCTGTAGTGTCTTCTAACTCTCTTTGAATTTTATCGACAGTTTGCGCATGAATATCGCTCAACACATCCCTTACGTTTGTTCTCCTTAAATAAGCCCCTTCCGTAAATGCTTCCGGTGAAACGCCTCCGGCCCTTCTCAATAAATCACTGATTTTTTCAAGCCGGTTAGAAAGCACATAAGGACCTGGAAACTGTACCTGGCCGGTTGCATAGACCGACTGTAGCGCCAGATAACCAGGTAGTCTTCTCACTGTTATCACATCATACGGGGTTAGCCTTATGTTTTTTTCTGATATAGAAAGATCTTCCAAATTGTTTACTTCGATAATCTGGCTTAACCTAACATCTTGAGCGGTTAACGTGTCACGTTTTATAACTCTTGCCACCTCTATTTTTTGTGGATATGCAGCATCTGAAAATCCTCCTGCCTCTAACAATAGGTCTTTTAATGTTAACCCTTCTGCAAATTCAAACGTACCTGGTTTTCTAACTTCGCCCTGAATTTTTACGTTGAAGGTATCTCTTAGCTCTGCCACCGAATAAATCAAAATCTGGTCTTCCTTTTTTAGTGGTACTGATACAGATCCGTTCACCGCTCCAGCCACATCAAATGGAATGATTTCTTTAGAAAGGTCGTCTTTGGTTCTGATTATCTGTCCGCGCGCGGTATAAGCATCTTCTCTTAAAAAGGCTTTTTTTACTACATCAGCAACTGTAATTCCTGGTGTCAGTTCAAAATTTCCCCCTCTTAGTACTGCCCCGGAGATAGATACTCTATTTCTCAAGCGATTTAAAATTTTAGACACTTCAACCAAGTCGCCGGAGTTGGGTACATACCTGATAAATTCAGCATACTGAAGATCTTGAATCTTTCGATCAATGTCTGTTAGCTGGTACACCTTTACCGACGCTTTATAAGCACTGTCGGTAAAGCCACTTGCAAAGGTGATAAGGTCAGATGCATTTTCCGTCTTCAACATTTCATAAATACCTGGTCTTTTTACCTCTCCGGTTATTTCTACCCGGATATCGTATACAGGTAAACGAACTACATCGTTATCCTGTAACCGCACATTGTCTGACTGGTCTCCGGTAAGCAGAAACTTATAAAGGTCAACTACGCGGCTAACCTTGTTGTTCCTTAACAGCTCAATTTTTCTAAAACTTCTGTTTTGTGCTGGTCCACCCGATAAAAACAACGCATTCAACAGTGTAGAGAGAGATGAAATGGTATAAGTTCCTGATTTGGCTGCTCCTATTATTGTTACCCTTATACTTCTGATTTTTGCCAATGTTACAGACAGCTTTGAGGCACCGGTTCTTAAGCTTGAATATATACCAGACATTCGCTGCCTTATTCTTGCCGTTGCTGCCTCAACTGTAAGCCCGGAGACCATTACCTGACCAACATTAGGAATATAAATTGTTCCTTCAGGAGATACAGTAAGGGTAAAGGCGGCTTCCTGCAGACCATAGATGCCAACCGCAAGCGCGTCATCAGGGCCTAAAACATAATTAACAGGTGTAGCGATTCTAAGGTCTGGCTCAAACGAAAGTGCAGAACCATAAAACAGTTCTGAACCAAAAATTTTTGGGTCAATAACAAAGGGATTACGGGTCATCTTCAAATCCTGCAAATTTTGAAGATAAGCGCTGGTGTCGTTGTTGCTGTTGGTATTATTACTACGATTCACAGCGCCGCGATCAATATTTCTGTTACTTCTGCCATTAACGGCATTATTAAAGCTGTCTATTTTATTTGAAAATGGATTGTTATTATTTTCGGCAGAATTGTTTCCATATGGATTGTTGCCTGAAGTGCCGAACTGGCCCGGCCTCCCTTGGGCCGGCCTCGGTTTGATAACCGGATTTTGAGCTGCGCAAGTACTTGCAATAAACCAAAGCATACACATTAGCAGAACCTGCAAAACCAAGTACTTCATAAAAAAATGTTTTAACAAAGGGAGTAGCAATTGGGAAAGAACCGATACATCTTTCCACATTAAACATCTCGGATGGCAGGGCACAGCAATGCCACCTTACTCCCATAAATGCCCGTATCCGTCATCACTTCACAAGTAGAATAATTAAAAAAAGAAGCATAATAACATTTCTGTTTTTATGCTTCTTTAGTCATATCTCCTACGTGCATCCATTGGCGATACCAAGCCAGTGGCTTACAATGAAATTTAAGAGTTTTGAAATCGGCACAAGTATATTATCAGTAAAAATAATACCAAGAGTACTTTTAGTTAATGTTGCAGCAAAGTATCTTACATTTCTTTCTACTTTTAAAGCAGATATTAGTTTCATATAAATGCTGCGCATCTTTTCATACTAAAACTTCCCTTGCGTCCAAACTTATAGTTCAGCCTTAATTCCTCAAATCTTCCGCTAAATTTTATAAAATGGACACTTGCACGAACACGAATAAAATTGTGCCATGACAAACTAATTGGCTTTCAAAACTTGTGTTTCCCTGGTCTCCTGTTTTTTTTAAAAAAAATTGCAAGCAGCGACTCCGTATCAACGGTTAAAATAGCAGCTACGACGGTTTCCAAAATGCAAGTTTCTACAGTTAATTGTGATAAGAACAACGATTATGTTTAAAATTGCTTTTTAAAACGTTACAGCAAACTCTTCATATAAATGTCGCTTACTACTAATGCCCGCTACTATTCGCTTGATGTTTTTCGCGGTGCAACCGTGGCTTTAATGATCCTTGTAAATAACCCCGGTAGTTGGGCCAATATTTATACTCCTTTTGAGCACGCAACGTGGCATGGATGCACACCAACCGATCTTGTATTTCCTTTCTTTTTATTTGCTGTAGGCAATGCTTTAGCTTTCGTCATTCCGCGTTTTCACGAAAAAGGCAGCGGCTTTTTTTTAAAAAAAGTAGTTCGCCGAACACTATTAATATTTGCAATAGGCTTGTTTCTTAACTGGAGCCCTTTTATACAGTGGACTGATCATCATTTAACCTTAAAACATTGGCAGAACGTTCGCATGCTGGGAGTTTTGCAACGAATAGCACTTTGCTACTTTTTTGCCTCTATGATCGTTTATTTTTTTAAGACAAGGGGTACGTTGATCAGCAGTATAGCATTGCTGCTAGGCTATTGGATTATTTGCTTCTTTGCAGGAAGAAGTGGCGACCCATATAGCTTACCAGGTTATTTTGGTACAGCAGTAGACAAGGCGATTCTTGGCACCGGGCACATGTATAAGGGTGAGGGTGTACCCTTTGATCCTGAAGGACTAGCTAGTGCGATGGCAGCAATAGTGCAGGTGGTTGCAGGTTTTTTTGTCGGAAAATACATTAAGGATAAGGGCAAAACATGGGAGATGTTATCGCACTTATTTATTGCAGGGTCTTTACTTGTTTTCGCCGGCTTTTGCTGGGATATGATCTTTCCTATTAATAAGAAAATCTGGACGAGCAGTTTTGTTTTATATACATCGGGTCTTGCAGCAATGGTACTCGGGTTTCTTATTTACCTGATCGAGTTTAAAAATGCTAAAGGCGTGTGGAGCCGTTTCTTTGATGTCTTTGGAAAAAATCCTTTATTTATTTTTTTTCTTAGCGGTTTTTTGCCCCGGGTACTTGCACTTATAAGATGGACAGATCATATTGACGAACAAGGAAAACCAGTGTTTATTTCGCCATTTCCCTGGTTTTACCAACACGTCTGCAAGCCCTTAAGCAGTGATCTTAAAACCAGCTCTTTGTTTTACGCGCTTTGTATGGTGGCCTTTTACTGGTTGATTGTTTATTTGCTCGACAGAAAGAAGATTTACATAAAAGTGTAATAGCCCTTATAGGTAAAAGCTTGTAAGAGAACTTAACGGTGTAAAAATGTTTGCTGGATAACAAGCATTAAATGAAGCTGTAAAGATAGCTATAAGGGGAAGGGATATCTTATAACGGAGATATAAAACGGGATACATCTTAAACCGAAAACATTTGCTCGGCCTTTGCAATGCTATCAGGTTTACCAACGTCAATGATCCTGCTTTCTGAATGGTCAAACGACTTAATCGTGTGCTCTTTCATTAAATCCAGGTACACATCAACCATCGAAAACCTTCCCTGTCGCTTTATTAAAGAAAATATTCCGGGCTCAAGAATGTGAATGCCGCTAAATGCTTTTTGAGTCATGTATGTGTTTGCTGACAAACCTGCTGTTTTTTCTTCGCCGGTCTTTACATTTCTCCATCCACATAAATTATTGCCTTGATCAAAAAGAAAATAGCGGGATGTCTCGCGATCAGTTGTAGCAAGCGTAGCCAATGGCTTTTTCTCCTGGTGATAGCCAATCATCGCTTCTAAATTCAATTCGGTCAGTATGTCTACATTCATTAGTACAATCGGATTGGTGTCTTGTAGCCAGCAAGCAGCTTTTAACAATCCGCCGCCGGTTTCAAGCAAACCATCTGTTTCATCACTAACGGTAATGTCACTTCCCCAACCCCTACTTTTCTCTATTGCTTCCAGTACCTGCTTTGCAAAATGGTGCACATTCACAACTACTTGCCTTATGCCATACTGCTGCAGGTACTCTATATTTCGTTGTAGCAGACTTTTTCCATTGACTAGAGCAAGCGCTTTTGGGTGAAAATCTGTCCATGGCTTCAACCGGCTGCCAATACCTGCAGCAAGAATCATCGCTTTTATTACAGTTTTCTGGCTTTTTGTGTTTGCAACTAAAGGTGTGGTAGCGTTTTCGTTGTTCATTGTATCAACTTAAAAGCAATTGTCATTCCCTGTTGCAGGCGAGTGATGCTTTAGCCTCGGGAGCATTAACCCAATTCTTTGCATCCTGTACAAGATGCGATACTTGTGTTTTTACTGAAAACTTATTTTTAAGATGGCGGGCCAATGCATCTGCTGCATACACGCTTCTATGTTGTCCACCGGTGCAGCCAAAGCCGACCAGCAAGCTCGAAAAACCTCGCTTAATAAAATCTTCTACCGAAATATCTACCACGTCGAAAACACTGTTTAGAAAGTCCGGCATTTTAGTTCGTTGCTCTAAGAAGTCTTTTACTTCCTTATCTCTTCCCGTCAGGTACTTAAATTCTGCAAATCTTCCCGGGTTTAAAATTCCGCGCATATCAAACAAAAACCCGCCACCATTTTCAGTATCGTCAACCGGCAGTCCTTTCTTATACGAGAAGCTAAAAATGTTAACTACCAGTGGCGTGCTTTCATCAGCCTTAACGGTTTCGAACCGGGCAATGATTTCGTTGCTTACCACCAGTGTAAGTATTCGATCAAATTCGGGTGTATGCAAGCCAATATATTTATTTTCAATGAAAAACTTTAGGTTGCGCAGCGCTAAAGGAATACTGGTTAAAAAGTGTGCTTTTCGCTCAAACAAACCCCTGAAGCCGTAAGCTCCAAGCACCTGCAACAAACGAATAAGCACATATCCGTTGTACTGACTTTTAAACAATTTGCGATCAATCTGCTCGTTCAATAACAATTCTACTTCGTTTATGTAACCGTCAAGAAGCGCTTCCTTCCAGTCTTCGCTCAGATTGGCTTTTGCCTGCCATAGCAACGAAGCAACATCGTATTGCAAAGCCCCTTTCATTCCACCCTGAAAATCTATAAAATGCACATCATCGTCATTTACTATTACGTTGCTGCTTTGAAAATCGCGAAAGAGAAAATACTTCTGGTTACTGTTATTAAGAAAACTGCTTAGGGCGTCAAAATCGTCTAACATTGCTTGCTTGTCATAAGGCACCTTCAACGTATCTACAAAGTAATATTTGAAGTATAAAAGGTCGCTTAAAATAGCCTGTTTGCCAAACTCCTTCGCTGTCAGGCATTGTTCGTAGTCTAGCCCCTCGTCTCCAATTATCTGCACTTTCGCCAACTGCCTTAACGTCTGTTGATACAAGCCGAAGCTGTACTCATTATGTCCATGTTGTTCCAGCTTATCCAGCAAGCTTTCTGTGCCGAGGTCTTCCTGTATGTAGATGTTTTTTTCTTCGTTGACAGCATAAATGGTTGGCATTGGCAATCCGGCAGTTTTAAAGTGATGAGAAAAATAAAAAAAAGTCTCGTTCTCCTTGATATTATTGTTGAACGTGGCGATATAAGTCTCTTCGGGGGCATAAATTCTAAAATAGACCCTGTCGCTACCCGATTGTGGAAGTTTTTCAATTCTATCCTCCTGAGCCTTTTTGAAGGCTCCAAACAAACTGCTGATTGCTGCTACAATTTCTTCCATTTATACAACTTTTTGCGGGGCGGTAAATGTATATAAATTAATAGAACGGGGATTATTTGAATAAGCGGGATTTTAAGGAAGCTTAGGCAATACTGGCGGGATAAAAAAACCCTTTTACTTAAGAGCCCAGATGTTGAACCACGGTAGGGATTACGGTAGGGGCAGACGAGTACACCGTGTAATTAAGACGTACATGCTTATCTCTATTAATATTGCTTGAGCTTTTTCTAGAAAATGACACCAGGCTTTTACCGCTAGCAACGTAACAGCAAATGTTGCCTTCGCTATTACTCAAGAAAATGTGCCCAATGTTTTTCAGCACTTATTATTGCCGAGAATGCTGCATCAAACATTATTCGGTTCCGGATGCTTCCATTGTGCACGGTACGAACGACGAAGAAGAGCTGTTGCCTCAGCGTCTCCAACAACTATTCGCTTTTTGGGATCGTACACCAGGGCCCTGCCGGTTTGCATTGATAAATTGGCAAGGATGCAACTGGCTGTAGAAATGTGACCTTCTTCAATATCTGCTACAGGGCGGGTTTTTGTTTCAATAGCATTTAAAAAGTTAAGCATGTGGCCTCGCGTCGCCGGCGCTGTGTGAATTTCTATCCGTGGCTCCGTAAGGTCTTCGGGGTATTTTTCCTTTTCATATACCACGTCTTTATGAATTTTTTCACCCTTGCCATCAGGTATAAAATTGTATTTAAAGACGTCTGCTTCTAAGGTGCCTTTATCCCCGTAAATTTTAAATGACCAAGGAAATTCCGGATCTGCTGGAGTACCCCATGTTCTGTGTTGCCAAATGCAATTCAAGTCATCATATTCAAATAAGGCCGATTGTGTGTCAGATATATTAGAACGCGTTCCTTTGCTCATATAGATGCCGCCGGTTGAGCTAATTCGTTTTGGCCATCCTAGTCCCAACATCCATCTTGTAGCGTCAAACATATGAATGCACATATCGCCAACTATTCCGTTTCCATACTCCATTCTTGAGCGCCAGCCACCAATATGAGGTATGCCCACATATGGTAGCACTGGTGCCGGTCCGCAGTACATTTCATAATCTAAAAAGTCTGGTACAGGCTGTACGGGTGGGTTACTATTATTGCGCATATGATAATAGCAGCACATATCTACATGAGATACTTTACCTAACATACCTGCATCTACAATATTCTTTTTTGCGTCAATAAGGTGAGGGGTGCTTCTTCTTTGGGTGCCTACCTGCACCACCCGGTTGTATTTTCGTGCGGCAGCCACCATTGCCTCTCCTTCAATGACGTCTACACTAATCGGCTTTTGAACATATACATGCGCTCCTGCTTTCATTGCTTCGATTGCCGTTAGTGCGTGCCAGTGATCGGGCGTGCCTATTAACACGATGTCTAACTGGTTTTCTGAAAGCATCTTCCGGTAATCTCCATACAGCTTTGGCACTTTTCCTGACTTCTGCCTTTGACTTACCATTTTACCAGCTTCTGTAAGCTGATTCTTATCTACATCGCAGAGGGCGACGACATCCACATTAGCAACCTGTATTAGCTTGAACAGATCGCCTTTTCCGTACCAGCCTGTTCCTATTAAGGCAACACGATAATTTTTGTCGGGATACATAAACCCCATTCCACTAGTACCTAAAGCGGATAAGGCAAGGGTAGCTGCCGCGCCTTTTAAAAACCTGCGGCGATCATTGTTGAAAGCATTCATACGGGGCTGATTTTACATGTCTTTTAAAGCAATCTTTTTTTGTGAACTGTGTAAGTAAGTGGTAGTGTCAAACTCAACGACACCTAACTTATAGCAAAGCGTTATTTCAAACATACTGAGACCACGTCATACTACTCCACAAACTATTTTGTAGCAAGATATTATTTTCTTTTTACGAATGCGTAATTAAGACACGGGCTTTGTCGAACGAGACAAACATGAGTATCAGCATCAACACCTTTTCTCAATTTTTATGATGCATTTGTCTTATTGGTTGCTTTGTTTTTTAAAGTCTATCTCACAATTATGCAAATCATTCGTCGCATGTATACATTACTACTATATTTGATCCATACTGTTTTTTCAAACGACCTAAAAACATCTTTTTATAATCAACCAATTACATTCATAATTGCCATGATGAACAGACGTACACTTCTTAAAGCAATCACTGCATCTTCAGCGTTGCCCTTTTTGCCATCTGCCGGCAGTTCTCAAACTACTGACAAAAGCCCTCACTCATTTATTTATTGTATTAATATGGCTACGATCCGAGGCCATAAACTTGGCTTTGTAAAAGAACTGGAAGTAGCATCAAAAGCCGGTTTTAAAGCAGTAGAAATCTGGATGGACAGTTTGCAATCTTATGTAAAGGAAGGAGGAACCCTGAAAGATGCCAAGAAACGGTTGGATGACTTAGGGATAAAGGTTGAAAACACAATTGGTTTTGCCCCATGGATAATAGATGATGAAGCAAAACGCAAAGAAGGGCTTGAGCAAATGAAACGCGAAATGGACATGCTGGCACAAATTGGCTGTAAAAGAACCGCTGCACCACCTGTAGGTGCCACCGCCAATGCCGGCCTTGATTTAAAGTTGGCCGCAGAGCGCTATCACGCTATACTTGAACTTGGGGATAGGACAGGTGTAATACCGCAACTTGAAATGTGGGGCCACTCAAAAAATCTAAGTAGGGTAAGTGAAGTGATGTATGTTGCATTGGAGTCGGCACATCCATCAGCCAGGATTTTATTGGATATTTTCCATCTTTATAAAGGAGGATCAAGCATTGATACGTTGCCATTAGTCAATCCTGAGGCAGTAGAAATATTGCACATGAACGACTATCCCAGCCTTCCTCCATCGACTATTACAGATGCGGCAAGAGTATACCCGGGAGATGGAACTGCACCTATTCATAAGATATTAAAAATACTTGGGAAGCGGCAGAAACCCTTAGTATTATCAGTAGAAGTATTTAACAAAGACTACTACGCCCAGGATGCACTTGTTGTGGCGAAAACCGCGTTATTAAAACTAAAAGCTGTGTCTGCAGGAGTGTAGTCGACACGATGAAACGATTACTTTGAAGTTTCGATACTATCGGTAACTTTTATCAACCATGTTTTTGTAACACTGCTAAATAAACAAGCAGAGGCCGGCGATGATGCAGCCGCGTTGGCATTGCTTGCTAAGTAACAGGATTGACACAAACGGCGTCTTGTTGCTATAATAAAAATTAATAATTTTAGTAGATGCTGCCAAAAGTGCCTTACCGATACAGGGTTTTAGCATTACTGTGCTCTCTAACCACCTTAACTTATCTCGATCGCATTTGCATCTCTATTGTAGGTGTAAGAATAAAAAGTGAATTTGCTTTAAGCAATTCTCAATTCGGCTGGGTATTGGCCTCTTTCTCTTTAGCATACGCCCTGTTTGAAATACCTTCAGGAGTATTGGGCGATCGCCTTGGTCCTAAGGCGCTTTTTATTCGCATCGTTTTGTTATGGTCCTTATTTACTGCTTTAACGGGCCTTGCTTCGGGACTTATTTCGCTTATCGTTATTCGTTTTTTGTTTGGTATCGGCGAGTCGGGTACTTACCCAAATTGTATGATTGTTATTTCGCGATGGTTTCCTGTGCAGGAGATTGGGAGGTCTCTAACCTGGGTAGGGATTGGCTCTCAGATCGGATCTGCCATTGCGCCGCTTATTATTATTCCGATAGCCGTTTCGTACGGCTGGCGGGCTTCTTTCTATGTAAATGCTGCTATTGGTGTTATTTGGGTTCTTACCTGTTATTTATGGTTTCAAAATTTCCCTTCCGGCATGAAAAATATTTCATCAGAAGAGGTATTTTATATTGAAGCTAACAGAAGATTTAACACCGGTCATCGTCATATTTCCTGGAAGATTATATTGCAGAACCGAAATCTCTGGTCGTTGATGCTCATGTATTTTTGCTGCCAGTGGGCCAATTATTTTTTTGTTGCATGGATGCCGGTGTACCTGGTAGAAGGACGGCACTTCGATGAAAATGTGATGAAAAAAATCGTTTTTATTTTATTTGTAACCGGCATCATCGGGTTTTTGTTTGGAGGATTTACAGGCGATTTGCTTGTGAAGCGAACTGGGCTTCGATTTGGAAGACGGTTTGTAGGGATGGCTGGCCTTGGCATGTGTAGCATATTGATCTTTCTAGCTGCCATCCTGCCTCAAAACAATTTGGTTGCTTTTTGCCTCATTGCTGCAAATGGCTTTTTTTCTTTTGGCGTAATGGTCTCTTATGCTGTATGTACTGATATCGGTAGAAATAACGCGGGAACGGTGACCGGTGCCATGAACTTTTTTGGGCAGATGGGTGCGTTTTTCCTTGCGATCATTTTTGGAAAAATGGTCGATGTATTTCACAATTTCGACTATCCTCTTTTCGTAGTTGCTTTTGTAATGTTTACTGGTGCCTTGCTTTGGTTAGGGATCGACCCGCTAAAGCAAGTGAGTGTGCAAAAAGAAGTAAGGAATGTTGCTTTTGAACAGGGCTAACATTTGCTACAAAAGGAGCTCACATACGTAACTCCTTTTTGAATAGAGGTTTGCCAGCCAGCTATTATTCAACTGCTATTAATGTACTTTTTGAACCTTTTAGAAAAAAAATCAAATGACCACTAATTCATAAAAGTCTTCAGGAACGAGGTACTTTTGCGCAAGGGTTTGTATTTCTTCGGCCGTAACTGTTTTAATTGTGTTGATAGAATCGTAGAAGTAAGATTCGCTCAGTCCATTAAGCACATAATTCTTCCAGCGGTTGATGATTTGAAAAGGTCCATCCAGGTCGCCTAAAATACCTCCTATCATGTAGTTTCTAACCAATAACAACTCTTCGTCGTCGACTGCTTCCTCACGCAGCAGCTTCATTTCTTTGTATACCTCAGTGATGGCTGCTTCGCATACATCCCGTCCCGCTTCTGTGCTTACCATCCATGCGCTGTCTGCCACATGATTTTGGAAATAGCTATGTATACCATAGGTATAACCCTTGTCTTCGCGTATGTTGCTCATGAGCCGTGAACCAAAAAAGCCTCCAAAAACATTGTTTAAAACCTGGGCTTTCATAAAGTCAGGATGGTGACGGTTTGGAAATGGCCGCGCAATACGTATAGCGCCCTGCACCCCATTAACATCGTTGGTAATGCGATGCTTCTTTTGGCTTTGAGGTGTCACCTGGTAAGACTTATCGGGTAACGATACTTTATTTATAGGCAAATGACCGAAGACATCGTTGAGTTGCTGAAAAATATCCGGAGGCAATTTGCCTGCAACAAAAATGACACATTTACCATTGAGATAGTAATCTCTATAGAATTTGATTACCTGGTCTCTGCTGATTGCTTCAAATTCCGGAATAGATGTGTAACGTCCATAAGGATGGTCGAAACCAAAGAGGTATTGATCAATAAAGCGGTTGGCCACGAAGTCACATTTCTGCAGGCTCACCTTCAACCGTTGTATCTGGTTTTGTTTATAGATCGCCAGCTCCTCTTCAGGAAAAATGGAATCTGTAATTAGCTCTTCTACCACCGGCAGTACTTGCTTTAAGTGTTTATTAAGACAATGAAGAGTAATGTTTGCAGTTTCGTTATAACAATTTCGGTTAAGGTATGCGCCATAGTGTTCAAAATGATCGTTTATTTCAAAGGCAGTTCTTTTTGAGGTTCCGTTTTTTAATAAAAAATTGGTTGTTCCTGCCACAATGTTTTGATCTTCATACCAGTTTCCGGCATAAAATACCAGCTCAATAAGGGTAACGTCCTGGGCTCCTGCATTAATGCTATATACGGGCACTCCGTTGTTCAGTGTAAACTGATCACTTGGTTTTAGCTGAAGATTAAATTCGACAGCATCTTTTATTTCAGGAGCTATTTTTCTGTTTAACATATTTATTCTTCTAGGAAATCCGTTGTTATTCCCCGCTATCAACTATAAGTCGGAGCATCTGTTTTTACTTTTTGTTCTTTCGGTTGAGAGAATTTTTATGATTTATCTGAGTCTAACAACCCTCTTTCTCAAACTTATTTCTTAATTCTTACTAAAGTAGCGCATCGTATTGCTGTTAGCTTCTTCAAAAATTTCATCAGCAGCCTTTTTTATATCTTCTATCGTTATTTCCCTGTAACGATCTAATTCCGTATTCATCATTTCTGCATCACCAAGTAACTCATAAGTTGCCAGGCTATTCGCCCGGTTCATTACAGTCATGTCTTCGAAGGCAATCATACTTTCCGTTTTGTTCTTTACCTTTTCCAATTCACTTTCACTTACCAGTTCGCTTTTAATTTTTTGTACCTCTTCCTCCACTGCCTTTTCCGCATCCTGCATTTTTACACCCTTAACAAGCTTTCCTTCTATTGTTAACAATCCTGTATCAACACTGCCCATATGATGGCAATCGATGTTGCTAAATAACTGCTTTTCTTTGACCAACGCCTGGTATAACCTCGACGAACCTCCTCCGCTTAAAATATCGCTTAGCAAATCAGTGGCGTAATACCCTTTGCTTAACCTTGCTGCCATGTGCCAGGTTTTAAAAAATGCATCAAGTGGCACATCGGCTTCTACGTCAAGAAAACGTGGTTCTGACTGTTTCGGTTCGTGCGGTAGATTTCTGAGATATTTTTCTCCCATTGGTATGGGTCCAAACCACTTCTCTGCCAGGCGCTTTACTTCATCAAAACGTACCTGCCCTGCAACAACCAATATTGCATTTACCGGTCGGTAATGCTTGAAAAAAACCTCCTTAACATCTGTCAGTTTTGCATTTTCTATATGGCTAAGGTCTTTGCCAATTGTCATCCAGCGGTAGGGGTGTTGTTTGTAAGAAAGCTCCCGCAGCTTGTGCCAGACATCGCCGTAAGGTTTGTTGATATAGTGCTCCTTAAACTCTTCGCAAACCACCTTGCGTTGTACATCAAGGCTTTTCTCGCTAAACGCGAGGCTTAACATTCTGTCGCTTTCAAGCCAAAATGCTGTTTCAAGATTTTCTGCCGGTATCTGTATATAATAATTGGTAAGGTCGTTGGTTGTATAAGCGTTGTTTTCTCCTCCGGCCATCTGTAATGGCTCGTCGTACTCCTTAATATTAATACTGCCACCAAACATCAGGTGCTCAAACAAATGCGCAAAACCTGTTTTATTAGGATCCTCATCTCTTGCACCTACGTCGTACATAACGTCTATAACTGCCATTGGCGTACTATGATCCTCGTGCACTATTACCCGTAATCCATTGTCTAAAACAAACCTGTCATATTGTATCATACTAGTATAAAAAGGAGTGCAAAACTATACCATTTAGATTTACAGGTATTCTTAATTTTTCTCTCAAACAATCGGTGCCGTTTCCTATTGCGCCAGTTGTTACTACGGAGAAAAACGGTTAAATGCGTGTCAATAACTTCGAAATGTTGGAGTAACATGGATGGGAAAAAATATAGCCAGAGACAAAAATGACTATTGAAGCAGGTTACAGATCTTTTTCTAAAAAACTTTTTACCTTAAGATCAACTACCGACAGCTCTCCTTTTCTTACGATTAAGATTTTCAGTTTCGCTCCAACCTCCTGAAGCATGCTTTTATAATTTTGAATATTACCGCCAAAAGTCGTATTTATTCCTGCTATTATATCGCCCGCTTTAAAACCCGCTTTTTCGGCCGGAGAGTCTTTGAGTACATCTTCAACGATAATCTGGCCATCAATGTAATAAATACCCAGACCTGTATATGAATAATCGAAGGACTCACGAAAATGGGTATTGGGCTGCAGGTGTATTTCCCTTTGCTGGTAATTAATAATCAAATTAAATCGACGTAACAAGTCGTTACCAATTAATCCGCCTAACATCGGATAGGAAGTTACGTTGAACTCATCCTCAAAAATATGTGCAGGAATTTTCTTGAAGCTATACGGACCAATTTTTATTTGTTTCACGGTTGTTAAACGCATCGGTTTTTTGCCTCCAATACCTTCTGCCTGCGTAATAATGACTTTTTTTCCTTTCGCTAGTATTGCACTGTCTTTTACAAAATCTTCAGACATTAGAAGGCATAATCCAGCACCGGAGTCAAAATAAAAACGACTGGCTACTGCACTGGCATCAGTAATAGTTGCATTAAATACGGGGATACCGCTAATAGCAGGTTTTAAAATAATACCCCGGTGAGGATACCTGATTTTCCCCTGGCTATAGATTTCGAGCACATTGGTGTCGTAGTCTATTTTAACTATAAACCTGCTAAAAAAGCTATATCCTATAATGCCGTCTATCCTTACACCATAAACGCTTGTCAATAGCTCATAATCATTGATATGAAAATCAAGGTGCTCGATTTTCAAGTTGGGTAAGTGCAAGGTTCTGTTAGTTACATAAACGACCTTCCGCATCATCGCTATACCTCTAAGTATCCTCTCGGACGGTGTTTTTACCAGGTGTAAATATTCAACTACCGCAGAATCAAGAGAAATGCCTCCGCTGCCCGTGTCTAAAATGAAATTGAGGGTGTCAGGAAATTCATCAAGTCTCGCTTGTACGATTATTATTCCTCCTGACAAAGTAGTAAAAGGGAAGCGGGTGATCAGGCTGGCTTTTGAGGTAGTGTCTTGAGCACATGAACGAGCATTGATTAGCAGAAGAAATAGAGCAACTAATAAAATTTCGATATACCAACCAGTTATCTTTCTATGTAGCAATCGTTGTGTCACTCACTTTGTCTTTTGGGTGTTTTTTCCTGTCAAATCCAAATTACAAAACTTATCATTGTTTTCGGTATTCACTGATAATTTAATTAGCTGTAATTTAAGATACGGTGGCAAAACAACTGACGTTGGTCGACGGCCATGTTGTATTTTTGCCTTTCTATAAAATACAAAGATGGTATTAGCAGATCTTTACGAAAGGGCTTTAAATTTTGAATTTCTAAGTGTTGAAGAGGGGGTGTTTCTTTTTGAAAATGCACCAACTGCAGAGTTGATGGATATTGGAGACCAACTGCGAAAAAAACAAGTGCCTCACGGAAAAGTGACATGGATAATAGACCGTAATATGAACACAACCAATGTTTGTATTGCAAATTGTAAATTTTGCAACTTTTATCGTATCCCCGGTCATGAGCAGGCTTATATTACTGATATAGAAACTTATCGCCGCAAGATTGAAGAGACTTTTAGATACGGAGGAGAACAGTTGTTGCTGCAAGGAGGTCATCATCCTGACCTGGGATTGCAATATTATGTCGACCTTTTTAGGAAGTTAAAGGAGATGTTTCCCACGTTAAAGCTTCATGCTTTAGGTCCCCCTGAGGTGGCACACATAACAAGGTTAGAAAAAAGTACACATCGCGAAGTATTGATGGCTTTAAAAGAAGCTGGCATGGACAGCCTGCCGGGTCCAGGAGCAGAAATATTGGTTGACAGGGTTCGCCGGTTAATTAGTAAGGGTAAATGCGGATCGCAGGAGTGGCTCGACATAATGGTTGAAGCGCATCAGCTTAACATTACCACCAGCGCTACAATGATGTTTGGACACGTAGAAACTGTGCAAGAAAGAATGGAGCACCTTGTTAAGCTTCGTGAAGTGCAGGCTAAAAAACCGGATTATGCAAAAGGTTTTATCGCCTTTATTCCCTGGACATTTCAGGATGTCGATACGTTGCTTGCTCGTATTCGCGGTGTTCAAAATCTAACTACCGCTGATGAATATATTCGTATGATTGCTATCAGCCGCATCATGCTTCCCAACGTTAAAAACATACAAGCCAGCTGGCTAACAGTTGGAAAACAGGTTGCGCAAATATGCTTAAATGCAGGTGCTAACGACTTTGGAAGTATCATGATTGAAGAGAATGTGGTTAGCGCAGCGGGGGCTCCTCATCGCTTTACCAGTAAGGGGATTCAGGAAGCTATCAAAGAGGCTGGTTTTGAACCTCAGTTACGCAACCAGCAATATGAATTTAGAAAAATGCCTGTGATAATGGAGGAGCAGGTTATCAATTATTAAGGATGTGCGCAGTGCTTAAAGAACTGCCTTAGAGCCAATCTAATCTGAGTTAAACAAGACGCTACAAGGTTATCGACCAGCACGCTTTAGCTAAATTAAAATAATAATTTTCCAACAAGTTGAATGAGCAAAAGTATTATGATCGCAACGCTAAGTTGGTTTTGTATTCGTTTTAGTTTTGCTCTCTCAGGACTGGGGGTAAATTGTATGTTAGAGGGATTGAAATAAAGAAACTGGCTCACCGTCCAATTCTTATTCTTATTCTTTATGAATAAAAAGCTCTTAATCAGCAGCAGAATTGCGGCAAGTACATAAGTATACCTAATCAAAAAGTAAATAACAACATCTACCATAAGCGCTCGGTTTAGAGCAAGCGAACCGTTTTGGAAAGTAATAAATATAACTACACTTAGCTAAAAAAACAAATACAGGCCCCTACCAATTATAGCACTTTTTCTTGCTCATCTGTTTGAATAAACAGTAAACCGGGGTGCTAGTTGAATGACAGCAAAAACTCCAGCTTCACCTCATTCTTTACAAATTGCCTGTTTTTTACCTTTAAAAACCTTTCAATAGCCCTTAACTCAAAACTTGAAAAGCATTCTTTCTCGTCTTCAACCAATTCCTGAAGAAGGCTGAGAGAGGAAAAATCCAGCGATCTGATTAGTGATTTTATTTCGGGGAAAGAATATGTAGCTTGCATAAAACTTCTATTTACAACCGGCCTTACACTGGCAAGTTTTGTTAGTTCTGGTTTGCTTCTATAAAACTAAGGATGAAACAAATAGAATTTCTATAAATTGCTTTATTTAATTTCATCTTAATTGCTTTTACCTAAACTTAACCTCTATCGGACTTTTCTACCATTAACAGGTTTAAAAACTTGCATACAAAAGTCTGCTTTTTACCGAAAAAAGTGCCTGCTTTATCTGATCCTTGAATTTGTTCTTTTTGTTTGACGCGCCTGCTAAAATAAATGTTGCAAAAAAAGAATTTCCGCCGGCAGATTGATAGATAAAAGCAGCGCTATCTTCGCCCTATGACAGGCTTCGACAGCGCTCAAATAAAAGGGGTAATTGTTCATAAAGTAGGAAATCCGACGAGGGGAGAAGACCTTAAGCTTTCTCAAAACCCTTTAACGTTGAATGACGAATTGGTAAAGCGAATGCTTACACGCTATTTTCTTCACTCTTTTAATGAAAACGAACACTATCATTTTACCCATTTGAGCGATGTTCATTTAAACGAAGTGTACACTTATGTAACCAACCTTTTTGAAGATCCCAATTCACTTGTTCCGGCTTCGGGCTTACTCGCATCTTTTTTGTATAGCAAAAGCACTCATGCGAAAGTTAAAGAAGGCGAGCTTTATGTAGCAGTGTTTGACCAGGTACCGTTTGGAACGGAGTATAAACAGGCTGTTGGAATTTTTAAATCTGAGAACAAAGAAAATTTTTTAAAGGTTTTTAGCCATGGACAAAGCCTTGAGGTAATATCTGAAGAAGGAATTAACACCAACAAACTCGATAAAGGCTGCCTGATTTTTAGAACTAATAAAGAGGAAGGTTATACCGTTTGCGTAGTTGACTCTACCAACAAGCAGAATGAGGCACAATACTGGATTTCAGACTTTTTGCAAGTTCAACCTTATGCAGACAGCTATCATAATACTAATAAATACCTGGGGTTATGCAAGCAATTTATCACAAATGAATATGCAGAAAAGTTTGAGATTTCAAAAAGCACACAGATAGATTTACTACAGCGTTCAATGAATTACTTCAAAACGAAAGACCAGTTTAATATGGAGGAATTTGCAGAAGAAGTTATTCATCATGCAGATGTCATTGACACCTTTAAAGAGTACAAGAAAACATACGAGTCAGTTAAAAATTTTGAAATTGATGACGAGTTTGATATTAATCTTTCTGCCGTAAAACGTCAGGCAAAAGTTTTTAAATCAGTTTTGAAGCTTGATAAAAACTTTCATATTTATATACACGGAAGAAACGACCTGATTGAAAAAGGATACGACGAGCTTACGGGAAAGCACTTTTACAAACTCTATTACGATGAAGAGGCCTAAATAAGTTCCGACCTTCCCGGGCAATTCCTGTTGCACTTTAATAAAATCCTTTTAAGAGAATAACTTGCGGTTTCATAAATAAAGCAGCA
Organism: Bacteroidota bacterium; assembly: GCA_030948675.1. Classification (GTDB taxonomy): domain Bacteria; phylum Bacteroidota; class Bacteroidia; order Chitinophagales; family Chitinophagaceae; genus Segetibacter. The sequence continues at coordinate 21,078 of JALYZZ010000402.1, forward strand.
AAAAGATGACTTTACCATTCGAGAAACTGGCAGGTAATATTTGCGGCGAGTTGTATTTTAATAGCTCGATGGGGCACAATGCTATGCGACTGGTGTATGCCACCGACGCATCTGTTTATCAGGAAAAGCCGGTAGCAGTTTGTTTGCCAAAGACGATTGAAGATATCAGACATTTAATAAATTTTGCAAATGACCACGCAGTAACCTTAATTCCACGGGCAGCAGGAACCTCACTAGCCGGGCAGGTGGTAGGAAACGGAATAGTGGTCGATATTTCCAAATATTTTACAGACGTTGTAGAAGTAGATCAAAAAAATCAATGGGCAAGGGTGCAACCGGGCGTTATTAGAGACGATCTTAACGCATTTTTAAAACCCTCTGGTTTAATGTTTGGCCCCGAAACCTCCACTTCGAGCCGCGCAATGGCCGGGGGTATGATCGGTAACAATTCGAGTGGCTTACATTCAATCATCTGGGGCGACACCCGGGCAAATTTGTTGGAAGTAACAGCATTGCTGCCAGACGGGTCGCAAGTTATTTTTAAAGAGCTTTCAAAAGAAGAATACGAAAACAAGTGCCTGCTGCCGAGCTTAGAAGGCAAGATATACCGATCGATCAAGGCAATGATGCAGACTGTTGACGCTCAAAAAGCCATTCGTTCCAGTTTTCCAAAAGCCACGGTTAAGCGTAGAAATACAGGTTATGCATTAGACAGCATTTTGCAGATGTTTGACTCTGGTACCTCTTTCAATCTATGTAAGCTCATTGCTGGTTCAGAAGGTACGCTCTGTTTTATTACCGAGGCAAAGCTTCGCCTCGTTGATCTTCCTCCGTCAGAAAAAGGAGTTGTAGCGGTGCATACCAATACTATTAATGAAGCGCTGAGAGCCAACCTCGTTGCATTGAAACACGATTGTCGCGCGTCGGAATTGGTGGATGACATCATTCTTAATTTTACCAAAGCAAATATAGACCAGTCAAAAAACCGGTTTTTTGTGGAAGGAGAGCCGAGGGCAATATTGTTGGTAGAATTTTTCGACACCACTGCTGCAGCATTAATGGCTAAAGTAAACGGTTTGATACAGGATTTGCAAAAAGAAGGCTTGGGGTATGCGTGGCCGGTTCTGCTGCAAGAAGACACAAATCGTGCGTGGGACCTGAGAAAAGCCGGATTAGGATTGCTGCGCAATGAACCCGGAGAAGCCCAACCCGTAAACCTGATAGAAGACTGTGCGGTGGATGTAGAAGACTTGCCAAACTATATTAACGAGGTGGAATGTTTACTTCAAAAGCATGCGGTGAAATACTCAATGTATGCGCATGCTGGTGCAGGAGAACTCCACGTGGAACCGATGTTAAATTTAAAAACGACTGAAGGCAAAGTGCTTTTTAGATCGATATTAATGGAAACAGCCGCTATAGTAAAAAAATACAACGGCTCGCTAAGCGGCGAGCATGGCGACGGCCGGCTTCGTGGAGAATTTATACCGTTTATAATGGGAAAAACAAATTATGGCTTGTTTCAGGACATAAAGGAGCTCTTTGACCCAAAAGGAATATTTAATAAAGGAAAAATAGTCGATACCCCAAAAATGAACGAGTTTTTGCGCTATGAGCAAGACAAACCACGGAAGCACATCGAAACTACCTTTTCTTTTACTCATGAAGAAAGCATCCTGCACCTGGCCGAGCAGTGCAGCGGATCGGGCGATTGTAGAAAGACCGAGGTTACTGGTGGCGTAATGTGCCCAAGCTATATGGTTACCCGTAGCGAAAGGGATACTACAAGGGCAAGAGCAAATATGCTTCGCCACTTTTACACAAATATAGAAACCAACAAATCAGGTGAATTATATAAAGAAGTGCTGGATGTAATGGATCTATGTATATCCTGCAAAGGCTGCAAGTCTGAGTGCCCCTCAAGTGTCGACATTACTAAAATGAAAGCGGAGTTTTTACAACAGTACTACGACAGGAACGGTGTACCTGCACGGTCGAAACTGATCGCAAACTTTACCAGGCAAATGAAGCTGGCGTCGATTGCTCCGTGGACATACAATACCGTATTTGGAAACGCCTTACTGAGACGTGTTGCAAATAAGGCTGTAGGTTTTCATCCTGACCGAACAATGCCTCTATTAAGTAAAACGACACTATTAAAATGGTGCGAAACGAGAAGTAAACAGAGCACAAATGACAGATCGAAGACGCAAACTCTGTCGTCCGCCAACAATCAACTGTCATCTAAAGTATACCTCTTTTGCGATGAATTTACCAATTACAATGATGTGGCAATTGGGCAGCAATTGATTATGTTGCTGGAAAAGCTGGGATATGAAGTAATCATTCCCAAACATGCAGAAAGTGGCAGAACATACTTATCAAAAGGTTTGGTAAAAGAGGCCAAAAAAATAGCTATTAATAACCTACGGTTGCTAAAAGATAAAGTAAGTAATGACATCCCTATTATCGGC
>JALYZZ010000430.1 GCA_030948675.1 Bacteroidota bacterium
CTTGTACGCCGGGTTCACGTCTGCATAGTACTTGTTGTCTTTGTGTTTTTTTGTAAGCAAAGAATCGGCGAGGTACAGGGCATCGGCTTTCTTAAACGGAACAAACCTTTCCATTTCCTTCCGTTTAATTTCACCGCCTTTGTAATTATTTAAAATGTATCTAACAAAATGTTCGGTTAGGGTTAACTCAGTATTCGCCATCGACTTATCAACTTTAACTGCCTCCTCACTCATAATGTAGTTCATCTTTTTCTTTAAATTCTTATCATCTAAAGAATTGTCACTATTATAAGTAGTATAGTATTCATGAAGATTCCAAAAGCTACGTCCCTCTTCTGTAGGGCCGTCGCTGCTAAACCACGCAAACTGATAATTCCTGGCATTGTAAAAGCTCCTCATGCGCCTAGAAATAGTATCGTTGACTTTGTTTGCAGCAATGAAATTTTCTACAGCCGAACTGTCAAGAAATATATCGGTGTAAGAGTTGGAGCTGTTTATATCGTACGCTCTCTTAGTAATCTTTTTTTCGACCGCTTTCTCGGTTTTATCTTCTTCGTTGTTTTTGCTGTTGTCGTCTTTTGGGCCATTATTGTTGCAAGCTGCTAATCCGCTTAATAACAATGCGCAGATGATTATTTTTTTCATATTGAAAAGCCTTTTTGCAAAACCCATGCCCTAATAGCAAGAGGCTTCCGCTTTCAACATTGAGTAAAAATCAATCATGGGTCCGAAACAACCCACACCAATGTTAATTGGCTGAATACTTTATAATGCAAAACCAGCTTGCGGTGAAAATCAAGTTTCATAAATGCAGCATCTATTACACCTTCATCTTTCACCTCAAATGGAAATATCCGCATCATTTCGCTAAAGTCTACTTCGCCTGCTCCATACCATTTATACATCGCTTCTTTTGCGCCCCATAGTATACTTAAAAGACTAAGTTGCAGGCTTTCTCGGTGCGAGTTTACAAATCTTAACTCCTCAGGATGTAAGAATTTTGTCTTTACTTTTTGAAGGCGAGGAGTTATTAATTCTACATCAATGCCTACACGTTTTGTACTGCTTGCAATTGCTGCAGCATAGGTATTGCAATGAGAAATGGAAAAGTGATATTGTTCGTTTGGTAAAAATGGTTTTCGTGTTTCTGCAATCTCAATTTCCTTGTTTGGGAAATCCGAGAACAAAAATGGGAGTAAAAACCTGCCTGCCATGTGCTGCAGCTTTTTAAGGCGATGTGGAATTTGTCGCTGTAGTGGCACCGACAAATTGAAAAACTCCTCATCCTCGTTTATTTCCCAAATGGCCAGTCTGGTGTTTGCGTTGATATTTTGTTGATAAAAGAGCGGCATTTTGCAGATAACGGTATTATAGATTGCAGATTTACAATTTTATTTGCACAACAATTGTTTCAATGGGTAATAATGGAAGCTGTTAGTCACAAATGTTTTATCCAAGACCACACTGCAACCTTCGCGTTCACTAGCTGTTGAAAGCTGATTGTACAATTGTGATAAGACCTGTACTTATAAAACCAAAAAGACACACCAATGATTTTATCAGATGAGCGGATATTGGAAGAAATGGATAAAGGGACAATAAAGATAACTCCATATGACAGGGAAAGCCTTGGCAGTAACAGCTATGATGTACACCTGGGCAAATGGTTAGCGACGTATGTTGATGAAGTCCTAGATGCTAAGAAGCACAATACAATAAAGTATTTTGAAATACCTGAGGAGGGATTTATTTTACAGCCTCACCACTTTTACCTGGGGGTAACAGATGAGTATACAGAAACTCATGCCCATGTTCCGTTTCTCGAAGGCAAATCTTCAACCGGCCGTTTAGGTATCGATATCCATGCTACTGCTGGCAAGGGTGATGTTGGTTTTTGTGGTAATTGGACCTTAGAAATCTCTTGCAAACAGCCAGTAAAAATTTACTACGGAATGCCTATTGGGCAACTGATTTACTTTCCAGTAGATGGCGAAGTACAAGTAAAATATAACAATAAAACTAACGCAAAATATAGCGGACAACCCAATAAACCCATTGAAAGTATGATGTGGAAGAACAAGTTTTAAAGCCAAAAAAGTACGCTTTTACTTCAAAAACTTTAAGAATTAAATCATTTCTTCCCTAAATTTTACCATACTTATTGTAGTATGAGATTAGCCACCCGATCACTTCATTGTAGCTTTGAACGCCCTTGTCCTGCTGATTGGCTTTTAAATAATGGTCATAAAATAATTTTATCAGGGGCTCAATAGCGTTATCACTTTTACGCCAGTACTCACGCAGTTCTTCTTCATCCTTCTTCACTAATATATCAAGTTGTTCATAGTTGTTTTTCGCTAGGGAAGAGTCACGTAAAAATAATTCTCTGTTTGCGTAGTTGAACAAGTCAAAGTAGGCTGAGTAGTGAAAGACCGTGTCAGTTGAATTGATGGCTGCTAAATACCCCACAAAGTTTGCTTCACTCTCACTTGCATAGCCAAGCTGGTGCGCCATTTCGTGACACGATACGTAAGGTATGAGAAAGCGTGGTTGGGTCAAATTTACTTGCGCTTCGCCGGTAAAGGGATTGAAATATCCCAAAAATCCAAGAAAGTTGCCCATCCTTCCGTATATTGATTTCTTTATCGATCTGGTTCTATATTCGAGAAACGGAAACTGAGTGGCCACATTCCTGTAACCATTTTGTGCTTGCCTAAATACCTGGTCATAAGACTTAATAGTAATTTTGCGATCTCCTAACAACACCCTGTTTTCATTTACCTTTTTTAATAACATTGCTGTTATCATCCTAATATCGCCGTCAGTATGCGTCTTTGGGTTCATTCCCAATTGGTAAGCTATACCTGGCCGATTATAATTCAGCCCCCAGGAAATATTGAAATATATATATATTGTGGCCAGTACGAGAAGTGCCTTTTTAATTATTCTTGGGTAAGAGATGCCGTTCCTTTTCCTATTAATGATAATCTTAACGGTTCGTATTGTCGCCAGCATTAGAAAGACACCTGCCAGTGCATATAGCAAATCACCTAAACTAAAGGGAATCCAACCGAAAACTATGCGATAGAAAGACGAAATAACAGGATAAATACCGCGGCTATAATAATGCTCAATAAAAAGAGGAAAATAGGAAGTAACTTTAATTAAAATAATGATTATCAGAGCTAAAACTATCCAAACAGGCCTTATTCGGCGTGATTTTTTTTCGCTATTCATATTTTGCTGGCGAAGATAAGCAAGCAGTCAAATCATTATTGTAAATTTGAAGGGTATTACCTTTGCGAAGGAAGATGTTGGAAAAGGTACACGAGAAAGCTATTAATCTTGAATTCACTTTTCTGCCATTTGTTTAGTGAAAACACTTACTTTTGCGTGCCCAAAAAATGAGTATGAGCCATAGGAGAGAATATGAGATAGCATTTGTAGGATTAAAGCCTGGGGTACATCAGTTTTTATATGAAATTGATGATAAATTTTTCGAAGCTTTTCAGCAACAGGATTTTAAAAACTGTAAGGCAAATGTAAAGTTAACACTTGATAAGAAAGTTGGCTTTATGCTTTGCAGGTTTGATGTAGATGGTAAGGTAGAACTCATTTGCGACAGGTGCGGTAATAACCTGCAACTACAATTGTGGGATGAGTTTAATCTGGTTGTGAAGATGGTAGATAATCCGGATGTAATGAATGAGCAGGAAGAAGATCCTGATATATATTATATAGGTAAAGGCGAGAGTCATTTGCATTTGGAGAATTGGATATACGAATTTATCAATCTAAGTATTCCTATGCAAAGGATGTGTAAGGAAGATGAGGTAGGCGGACCACAATGTAACTTGGAGGTGCTGGAGAAGCTGAAAAAGATGGAAGAAGATGTGAAAGCAGCAGAAACCAGTGGTATCTGGAAAGGACTTGATCAATTTAAAGATTTGCAATAACGTTTTTGATATTTAATAAAAATTAAGATATGCCTAATCCTAAGAGGAGACACTCGCAGCAGCGCAGTGCAAAAAGAAGAACACATTATAAAGCTGAGGCGATAACTTTAAGCAAGGACTCTACAACAGGAGAGCTTCATGTACGGCATCGCGCTCATGTGAGCGAAGGCAAGCTGTTTTACAAAGGCAAGCTTGTTTCTGAAAAAGCTCCGTTGAAAGCCTAAATATAAAGAGCACATACATCAAAATTATTCATCCGTCAGAAGCGGATGAATAATTTTTGTTATATAGAGTTTGTTTTCCGCTTCTTTTGTTTTATTCAAAAAAGTTGATAGCTTATATGAATATTGGTATAGATATGATGGGTGGAGACTTTGCACCGCTAGAGGCTGTAAAGGGTTTAAAAACTTATCTTTCTACATCTGGTTCACCTGCTACTCTTTTTTGTGTAGGCGATGAAGTTGCGCTAAAAGCGCTAATAGCAGATCACGGACTTGTTGCTCCGGAAGTTATCATTGTTCACGCCGAAGAAGTTATCGGCATGAATGAACATGCTACCAAGGCATTTAAAGAAAAACAACGATCTTCTATTATTATAGGATTTCAAATGCTCGCAACAGGTCAAGTCGATGCCTTTCTTAGTGCAGGCAATACAGGTGCAATGCTTGTTGGCGCATTATATAGTATAAAGGCAATTAATGGGGTGCATCGACCTGCAATTGCCAGCATCGTTCCCAAACTGAATGGTTCTACCGGCATTTTGCTTGATGTCGGCTTAAATGCTGACTGCAAACCAGAAAATATAAATCAATTTGCAGTTTTAGGTAGTCTTTATGCAAAAGATATTTTCAACATTCAACATCCTAAAGTTGGATTACTAAATGTGGGAGAGGAGGAAGGCAAAGGAAACATTCTAGCCAAGGCAGC
>JALYZZ010000439.1 GCA_030948675.1 Bacteroidota bacterium
ATGCTTATTATAGTAGCTTGGTCGGTTCCTCCCCTAACCCAATGCGGAACTAAGCACTGCTGGAAGTATGCTGTATCGGCACCTGACTGCCGAAGTGTTGCAAGTCCCCAATTTTCAGCTTTTACCATTTGGGGCGATCCAGCCAGCCGTCCGCCGATCTGTTTGGTCAAATGTCTCAGGTTTTCGTAAGCCTTTCCGTTCACCAGCATTTCGTTCGCAATTCTTCTTATAAATACAGAATCTGCGTCCTGAGCATTTAGAAGAAAAGGCAAAACCATTGCGGGAAATAAGGGAAATAATATCTTAGCGACTAATGATTTCTTCATATTAAAACTTTCGATAGCAAATTAACTAATAGTTGACCTATAACGAGTGTCAAGTGATGTAATATAAACCAATCACAGAATTTATTGTTACTTGCATGTTATTGCAACTGTAAGGACTTTTGCAGAAAGAACGGGCGCAATAAAGTTTTCTTTGGTAAAAGTGTGCTATCTGTTAGAAGCAGTTAGTAGAGGCAAGTAGAGGTCAATAGCACGTTGCCGCCGCAACATAAAAAAACAATCTGAAAAAATGCGTATAGGAATAGTTTGCTATCCCACATTCGGGGGGAGCGGTGTACTTGCTACGGAGTTAGGAAAAGCACTTGCAGACAAAGGACATTTTGTGCACTTTATAACTTACCAGCAACCAGTAAGGCTGAATGTTTTTAGCGCCAATATCTTCTACCACGAAGTGCGCGTTCCCACTTATCCCTTGTTTGATTATCCACCCTATGAGGTTGCCCTGTCAAGTACCATGGTAGATGTTATACTCCATCATAAGCTTGATTTATTGCATGTACATTATGCCATTCCACACGCGTCAGCGGCGTATATGGCTAAGCAGATTGTTGCAAAGGTGGGCAAGAATATTCCGGTTATCACTACCCTACATGGTACAGATATAACACTGGTTGGGAAAGATAAAACGTATGCACCAGTAGTAACATTTAGTATTAATGAAAGCGATGCCATTACTGCCGTTAGCGACAATTTGCGCAGCGAAACTTACAGATCATTTGCTATCACCAAAGAAATAGAGGTGATACATAACTTTGTAGATGTAAACAGATTTAGCAAAAAGCCAATTGATGCTTTTAGACGTGTAATTGCTCCGAATGGCGAGCGCATAATGGTGCATGCTTCTAACTTTAGAAAAGTAAAAAGAGTACAGGACGTAGTGCGTGTTTTTGCAGCAGTAAAAAAACAAATGCCTGCCAAGTTGCTGATGGTAGGCGATGGACCCGAAAGACCAGTAATGGAAGATTTAGCTAAAGAACTTGGTCTTACCGATGACATACGTTTTTTGGGGAAGCAGGAGCAAATGGAAGAAATTTTGGTTGTGAGCGACCTGTTTATACTGCCTTCTGAGTATGAAAGTTTTGGATTGGCGGCATTGGAAGCAATGGCTGCCAGCATGCCCGTAATTAGTACCAATGCAGGTGGACTGCCAGAAGTAAATATCGAAGGTAAAACAGGTTTTTTGTCGGATGTGGGGGACGTAGCTAATATGACCAGGTGCGCAATCGAAATTCTGCAAAAGGATGAAACGCTCGCAATGTTTAAACAGAATGCATACGACCAAGCGTGCAAATTTGATATTCACAACATCGTACCTGTTTACGAAAAACTATACAGCAGGTTTTGTACAATGGATTGTGAAGAAAGCCGTAAGTAAAAAGCTTCTTATATCTGTCAGCTGATTAATAGCAACCTTACAGCCTTTCACTTTTTAGCAACAACTATCATCCCTATATGATAGAAGCAAAACAGCGGTTATTGCAGTTACGAATATAATTTTATAAGTTACGGTTCGTACCAAAACCAGAAGTATATGCAAACTGCAATTGCACCAAAAACCGGCTATAGAATACAATCGATAGACTTGTTGAGAGGAATAGCTATGGTGATAATGGCACTTGATCATGTACGCGATTTTTTTCACTGGGGCGCCTTTCACTTTGATCCTTTAGATCTTTCACAAACTTCCGCCGCCATTTTTCTTACCAGGTGGATTACACATTTTTGCGCGCCTGTCTTTGTTTTTTTAGCGGGCACCTCTGCCTGGCTGACAGGTGTACGAAAAGGTAAAAAAATCTTGTCGAAATTTCTGCTAACTCGTGGAATATGGCTTCTCATTGTCGAAATTGTCGTTATCAATTTTGCCTTTTCGTTCGATCCACGTTACCACGTCATCGGTCTGCAGACGATTTGGGCATTAGGAATTAGTATGATTTTTCTATCTTTCTTAATATACCTGCCCAAGAGATTATTGTTGCTTATCGCAATCATTATCATTTGTTGCCATAATCTGTTAGATAATACGCATGTAGCAGGAAATGGCTTAGATGCATTAGGATGGTCATTATTGCATGACAGTAAGTTTTTTGCGTATCACCCTACCAGTATTTTCGTTCTTTATCCTGTATTAGCATGGATAGGTGTGATGGCTGCGGGATACTGCTTTGGAGAACTATACACAAAATTGGACGCGGAAAAAAGAAAGAAAATTTTAAGCATACTCGGCCTTAGCTGTATTGCCATTTTTATAATAATTCGCTCTACAAATGCATACGGTGATGCAAATCATTGGGAAAAGCAAAAGACCGCTGCTTTTACCATTCTTTCATTTATCAACACCACCAAGTACCCTCCGTCCCTATTATATGTTCTTATGACTATCGGACCCGCAATTCTTTTGCTGGGTTATATTGAAAGGCCATTAAATGGCTTTGCAATAGTCATATCAACGTACGGCAAAGTACCCATGTTTTATTACATTTTGCATTTTTACCTTATACACCTAAGCGCTGTAATCGCTGGAATATTGACGGGTCATCCCTTTGGTGAAATGTTACCAGTTGGACCCGTAGGGCCAACTATTAAAAATTATGGCTTTAAGTTATGGACAGTTTACCTTGTCTGGCTTTCGATTGTTGTGATATTGTATCCTTTGTGTAAAAGATACGCTTCGTATAAGTTTAACCATCCGAAGAAATGGTGGCTCAGCTATTTGTAACATTTGTAACTAAACCGGCTTTGCAAAAGGGATGCCTTGAAATGACTACTTGAGAAGCATGAGTGTATAGTTGCAAATTTGTTTTCAAAGAGTACTTGCCTATTTAGAAAAAAATATATACTCAAATTAGTCTTCAAATTGCTTCTACACTTCACAGGCGCTAATTAATAAAACTAAAGTTTATTTCCTTCTTAGCCATTGCTCAGGGTTAAGGAAAACGCTATGCT
>JALYZZ010000453.1 GCA_030948675.1 Bacteroidota bacterium
GAATGGATTAATGAAAAATCAAGCGCTTGTGATTGCCGTTGGCGCGGGCCATTTACCCGGCAAGCGCGGCGTCATCAGCCTGCTGCGCAACGCTGGTTACAATGTAGAACCCATCCCAAATGATATGCGCAAAAAGACGGCGCAAAATGAACTGTGATGGTGAATATAGGTAGCGGTAACTTAATTTCGAAAAAGTTCAGTGCTTAACGTTCAGGGCCTTTAGTTTCGTTATTGAATTACTGATCAAAAGTAATATCATCTGTAATCATTCCTATTGTTCTCTCTTTCAATAGCCAGATATATTACTTTGTACAAACCTGAATACTGCCGGGGCGCTTGATGTTAGGGCAAGGACAGAGAGACCTATGCCAGGTTATCATCCCCGGTAGCTTTTTTTGAACTTCAGCATCAGATAGAAAATAGGGTTTCTGGCCCATTAGTAAGGTCTTGATCAAGTTCAAAACTTTCAGGTTTTCATTTATCCATTAAATAAAAAACGATGATCGAATTTAAAACATTTGTCGGTATCGACATCTCCAAACAAACATTTGACGCGGCCCTGATTACTAAAAATGCAGCTGGGATTCACCATCAATGTTTCTCTCAAAGCAAGCAAGGATTTGCCGCTTTTCTGCAATGGCTTAAACAGCAGCAGGTAGCAGTAGCCGATACGCTTATCTGTATGGAGCACACCGGCCTGTACACCAATGGCATCATTCACTTTTTAGTAGAAGCTGAAGCACATCTATGGGTGGAGATGGCCATCAAAATTAAGCGTAGCATGGGCCTGCAAAGGGGTGGGGATGATAAAGCTTCTTCTATCGTCATTGCGGAATACGCTATGCGCTTTAGCGACAGAGCCAGACTCTGGAAGCCCGTAGATACACAGCTTTCCAGGCTTCGGGATTTGATTACCCAGCGGGACAGAATCGTTAATGCCATCAAACAATTACGTGTTCCCATAGAAGAAATGAAAAGCTGCGGTGCTGCTAAAGATGCAAAGGAACTGGAGCAACTGCAACAACCAGCCCTTGCAGGATTGAAGAAGGCCAAAGAGAAAATAGAAGCAGCCATCAGTGCCTTCATTACAGCAGAAGAAACGATCCATAAAAGCATTGACCTGATATGTAGTATTAAAGGCGTTGGCCTTCAAACAGCAGCATCGCTATATGTGCACACCAAAGGGTTTACGATGTTTGAGAATGCTAAGCAACTGGCCTGTTATTGCGGGGTAGCTCCGTTCAGTAAAAGCTCTGGCACCAGTGTGCGGTACAAGCCCGGCGTAAGCCCCTTTGCCAACCGCAAATTAAAAAGCCTGCTGCATCTGTGTGCGATGGCGGCCCTGCGTTGGGACAAGGAAATAAAAGCGTATTACGAAAGAAAAGTAGCAGAAGGAAAAAACAAAATGAGTGTAATTAATGCCATCCGAAACAAACTGCTGCAGCGCATTTTTGCAGTCATCAGAGATCAGCGTCCTTACCGGGAAACGTATCAATACAAATGTGCCTGAACTACTAAAATTTTATTTGGTGCCATCATAGAAAACCTGGCGAAGAACGGGTAATAGAATTCCGTCAAGCCCGGCTTACCGAAGCCAAATTTATAATTAAAAGATGATGATTTGTACATAGCTAAATTTATAACGTCGAACCGAAACTGAAGCTGATAGTGAACGATAGCCGAAGCTAATAACGTTCTGCCCCAATAACACGCACCCATTGTTGTGCGTTCGCCCTATCCCTGATTCAGTTTCAAAACTTTCGTTTGTTGCATTTAAGCGCTGTAATCAAGAATACACAATTTATATAAAAACTCTTTTTGCAGAGGGGCTTTAGCTTTTCAAATTTGATTATTCTTTTTCCGTCTTTTTAAAATTTCCATGCTCATCAAATACCACATCTTTGTGTGCCACCTCTGCTTCATAGGTAATCTTTCCGTTTGCATCTGTTACTAAAGCTGCTTCATTAATGGACGTCCTTTTATATTGGCTCTTTATATAATTTTGTGCTGAAGTAAAATTCACACTGCATTCTGTATAGACTTTGAGCAATTAGTATCAATTCTGTTTGTTTAACAGAATGAAACCAGAACTTTTAAAATTTCTCAAATACAATAGCTATTCAAAACACCACATAGACTTATTCAAAGTCACTTTTCCATTAGGATTTGATTTTTTAACGTGGCGTCTTTGTGTGATTTTACCGTTAGGAATGTAACGGAAGCTATAATTATAACGAAAAAGATAATGTTTATTATTGCCACGGAAATCCCTAACCCACCATCCTTTGGTTCTTGAATAAATAAATCTCCCAACGACGCGCCAATCGGTCTTGTGACAATAAATGCAATCCAAAACGCCAAAACATCACTAATAAGCTTAAAATAATATAAGACACCGGAAAGAATAAAAACCGAACTAAAAATGAGTAAAGAGTATAAATAGCCTACTTGTAAATACTCCGATACTGTATCTCCAACTCCGGTTCCTAAAGCAAAGGTTGTTAAAACAATAATCCAATAAAATCTTTCTCTCGCATCATTATTTATCTCGTGAATAGATAGGCTGTGTTCTTTCTGATACCAAATATAAAAGACCAGTGCCATTGCTATTGCGAAAACGATGTCCAAAATCAATAGAGAAACACCGAATTTGTCAACCAATATGTCAGTTATCAGCGTTCCTTCAATGCTCAGCATCACGATCAAAGCCCAATAGGACGGCGGAAAATATTTTTTTTGTTTGAAATTCCAAATGGCAGCTAAAATTGTAATTACACCCATTACAATTGCAGTACGTGTTAATCCTAAATTTAGGTTTGTCGAAACATAATCAGCAGCAGTTTCACCGACGGTGGTTGAAATTATTTTAATAACCCAAAAGAATACTCCTAGTCTTGCTACTCTATTTACTAATTCCTTATTCATAATTGAATTTTTATTTGCAAAGATGGTTATTATATTGGGCCAGGAAACCTTTTAACTTCCCACCATCTTTCCGGGTGATGCTCAACACGCTGATTGGCGTACTTTCTTGCTAAGGTAAGTGTTGGTTTCCCAGGGTAAATGCAGCAAGGCAAGAAGTAAAACTTTTTCAAAACCCCATATAAGGTATCAAACAATCTAAGCTTAATTCCGCTTGTCCAGGCCCCAGGAAAGTTTGTTGCGCAAGGTTTGCAGAAAGTTGTTTTCATTCAGGCGCACGAGGTTCAGCACGAAGCTTTCTTTGCGCACAGCCAGTTGCAC
>JALYZZ010000462.1 GCA_030948675.1 Bacteroidota bacterium
GTGCTTACTTATCTGCAAAAAAAAGGAGTGTTACTCGCCCAGTGTGAAAACACAGTAAGGGAAAGAAAAATTAACAAAGACGAATTGTGGCCTTTTATATCTTATGTTCCCAGTGGTAATGGAGAAATTATTATACGCCAATACCAGGGCTGGGCTACCGTGCATCCATGAGCTTAAACGGGAAAAGAGGGAAGGCTCTAGAACTATTGCCTAAACAATAGAATTGACTTTTTTAACGGAAAAAGCGCCAATAAGGTCATACACCCTGACTAAACAACTGATTCTAAAAGTGCCAATCGTACACCTGTTCGATGCAACAAAAGCAGCATCAATGTATCAGCAGCCCGTACAAAAAAGAAATTCAAAACAAAACTTACAGATGAAAACCTTTTCTATCATGTTGTTTTCTATTTTATTGCTACCGACTTCAAAAGCACAGGATCACCGTTTCGACCCACCGTGGAATACTCCTCCCCAAAGCGCTGTTTCGTTTACAGTTGCAGGCGTAGATAATGTACCCGATTTGTTTGGCGATATAAATGAGCCACAACTTGTGGTGTTTATGAGCGGCAACGAGTTTATGGTAATAGATGACTTGATTGCAGCATTTAAAAAAACTTATCCTCAGTACAAGCGGGTATTTGTTGAAACCTTGCCGCCGGGAATATTATCGAAGCAAATTGAAGGCGGTACCATTACTATTGGCAATATGCGAATAAATCTGAAAGCAGATGTGTATACTGCCAGCAAAAACAAGATACAGCAAACACCCGAATGGTTTAGCCATACTATGCCATACTGTAAAAACAAACTTGCTTTAATGGTACAAAAAGGCAATCCAAAAAATGTCAACGCATTATCTGATCTGGGTCGGGGCGATGTACGGATTAGTATGCCCAATCCTGCATGGGAAGGTATTGGAAAGCGAATAGAGGAGGCTTATGTAAAAGCTGGTGGTGAAAGCCTAAAAAATGCAGTGATGCAAACAAAAGTGAAAGAGGGAACTACTTTGTTAACCCAGATACATCACCGGCAAAGCCCTATGCGTATTTTGTATAATCTGTCAGACGTTGCGCCGGTATGGTTTACTGAAGCAAATTATCAAAAAATGATTGGAAACCCGGTTGAGATTATTGAGGTTCCGGTAAGAGAAAATATAGAGTCTGCATCAGTGGCTGGCTTGTTAAAAACGGCTCCTCATCGGCAGGCTGGTAAAGATTTTATCAGTTTTCTTACCAGTGCAGCAGGTAAAGCAATATTTAAAAAATATGGTTTCGAAACAGAATAGTTTGGGGAGATCAAAAACCAGTTGTACTACACGTTATCGCTGTTCTACAGCAATAAAAAGAAATTTGCTAAGCGATTGAAAAAAAATATAATCAGTATTACTTACTCCTATGGTATTGTCATCCATAGTTGCGTTCCGGAACGTTTTATTTGAGATTCTTCTATTGTGCGAGCGCTTAGCTTCAAGTAAAAGCAGCGATACAATAGCAGCTAATGTGGCAAAAGCCTTACGCAAATTGGTCTTGTGTGTCATAACAGCATTTTTAACTGCTTGTACTACGAATATACTCGTAATTAGTTACATAGTTATTTGTCTTATTTTCAACTGGGTTGTTTTGCAAAAAATTAACACCTTCTTTTTGTCTAAGTATCAGTAAATAAAGGCCGCACAAGTACCAATAAAGTATATAGTGCCATCCCTTGTGTCTATGTTCTTAATTGTACCTTTGACGATAATAAAATAACTGTTATGAACGACCAGTTTGTAAGCCGGATAAGCCAGGAGTTAAATGAAATAGAATCAGCGGGGTTATTTAAAAAAGAAAGAGTAATTACCAGCGAGCAAGGACCGGAAATAGTTGTGAATGGCAAAACAGTGCTAAACTTTTGCGCCAATAACTACCTTGGTTTATCGTCGCATCCTAGAGTGATTGAAGCTGCCCATAAAGCAATAGCGTCTCACGGTTATGGCATGAGCAGTGTACGTTTTATATGCGGAACGCAGGATATTCATAAACAGCTTGAGAAAAAACTGGCTGAGTTTTTAGGCACAGAAGATACCATATTGTATGTAGCTGCTTTTGATGCGAATGGAGGTGTATTCGAACCACTTTTTAACGAGCAGGATGCGATTATAAGCGATGCACTAAATCATGCTTCGATTATTGACGGGGTGCGATTGTGCAAAGCCCAGCGTTATCGGTACGATCACAACAGCATGGAAGATTTGGAGAACAAACTGAAAGAGACACAGGCATTGCGTAGCCGGGTTATCGTAACCGATGGATCATTTAGTATGGATGGAACGATAGCACAATTAGATAAAATATGCGACCTGGCAGACCAGTACAATGCAATTGTAATGATAGATGAAAGCCATAGCAGCGGCTTTCTCGGCAAAACCGGCCGCGGTACCCACGAATATAGGGGAGTAATGGGCCGTATAGATATCATAACGGGTACACTCGGCAAAGCACTTGGCGGAGCAAGCGGTGGTTTTACGAGCGCACGAAAAGAGATTGTAGAAATGCTGCGTCAAAGAAGCCGACCGTACCTGTTTAGCAACACGGTTGCCCCAAGTATTGTTGGTGCATCTATTGCCGTGCTTGATATGCTTACAGAAACCACTGAGCTAAGAGACAAGCTTGAAAACAACACCCGATACTTTAGAAAAAAAATGACAGATGCAGGCTTTGACATAAAACCTGGCGATCATCCTATTGTACCAATTATGTTATACGAAGCAACAGTAGCGCAGGAGTTTGCAGCCCGTTTGTTAGAAGAAGGGGTATATGTCATTGGTTTCTTTTACCCTGTTGTTGCTAAAGGTCTCGCCCGCATAAGGGTACAATTGAGTGCAGCGCACCAACAACACCATCTCGATCAGGCAATTAAAGCATTTACTAAAGTTGGTAAAGAGTTAGGAGTCATAAAGCCAGGACTCGTGGAAATGGTCTGAACTGTGATAATGGGATGATTGGGATGAATGAGATGAGCGTATGAAATATTGACACTGCTAAGTTTTTTAAAGGATACAAACGAACTAGTCTTTTGTACCGAAATCCTATTAATCCCAATCATCCCATTATCACAGTTAAGACAGAAGCAAAAAAAATACATCAAATGCCGGTTCTTTATCTTTGCGCAAAATTTTGAAATGAGGAATTGGATATATTTTCTTTTAGTCATTTTTACAATTGCATCCTGTAGCCAGAACAATGTAAAGGTTGATAATAACCTGAATAAATACTTCGACGACAACCAAGTCATCGGCACTTTTGGTCTTTTTAATAATGGCAATGGCGAGTTTACCATTTACAATCTTAAGCGTTTTAAAGACAGTACTTTCCTTCCTGCTTCTACCTTTAAAATTGTTAATTCGCTTATAGGTTTGGAAACAGGTAAAATAAGGGATGAAAAAATGGTAATTAAGTGGGACGGTATTACACGCAGCAGACCCGAATGGAACCAGGATCTTACTATGGAACAGGCATTTAAGCTCTCCTCGGTACCGTATTACCAGGAAGTAGCAAGGCGTATAGGAAAAGAGACCATGCAGTTTTATCTTGACAGCCTGGGCTATGGCACAAGATATCAAAAACCAAAGATTGGTAAGATTGATACTTTCTGGCTCGATAACTCAGTAAAGGTTACGGCAGATGAACAATTAGGGCTGGTCAAAAAATTATACTTCGATCAGTTGCCGTTTCAAAAAAGAACGATGCGTATTGTAAAGGATGTAATGGTTATGGAAAAGAATTCTAATTACACTTTTGCGTATAAAACAGGATGGGGTTTTCTTGAAAATGGAAAATCTTTGGGCTGGATAATCGGATGGATCGTAGAAAACCAGCACCCATACTTTTTTGCTTTGAACTTTGAAGGTACCCACAACATTGACATGCAAACAGTACGAATGAATATTTTAAAAGGTATTCTGCAACAACTTGGTTTCTTCAAGGGTAAGATGTAGTAGTTGGTTCATTTTTTGTTTTCCTTAGTAAACATCTCTGTAGCTTGCAGCGAAGCACGTTTTTTAGTTAATGTTATCCTTTCAATATACTGATTTTTTGTTTGGGCTATTGGTCCTTATTCCCGTTACGTTGTTATTTATTTTTGTGCTTAGATGGAAGAAAAAAGTAAAAAGACAAATAGGCGATGAAGAATTAGTAAACGCCCTTACCTCCGATTATTCTGCCAAGTACTATAATTACAAGTTCTTTTTAATTCTTGCTGCACTTGCTTTATGTATTGTGGGGGCAGCAAACATGAGAACACCTGCACCCGGTAATACTGGTAACCGAACTGGTGTAGATG
>JALYZZ010000472.1 GCA_030948675.1 Bacteroidota bacterium
GTTGTACACAATGGCCCGGCACGAGAATATTTGCAAATATATTCACCTGCCTGTGCAGAGTGGTAGCACCAGAATATTGCAGTTGATGAACCGTACTTACACCCGCGAATGGTATATGGCAAAGGTGGTCCGGATAAAAGAAATAATGCCAGAATGCAGTATAAGTTCAGATATCATCGCTGGATTTTGTACAGAAACAGAAGAAGATCACCAGGATACGCTTTCTATAATGAAATACAGCCACTACGACACGAGTTATATGTTTTTTTATAACGAAAGACCGGGAACGCTTGCTGCCCGTCGTTTTACCGATGACATACCCCTTGAGGTAAAAAAAAGAAGGCTGGACGAAATTGTAAAACTGCAGAACAAATTGTCTCAACAAAACTATCAGGCAGATATTGGCAAAACTTTTAAAGTGCTGATTGAAGGTAATTCGAAGAAAAGTGAAAGCGACTGGGCTGGAAAAACCAGCCAGAATAAAGTAGTTGTATTTCCAAAAGGGGGCTTCAACCTGAACAAGGGAGATTATGTGAATGTTAAAGTGAAAAATTCTACAGGAGCGACGCTTTTGGCTGAAATATGTTAGTAGAGCAATAAGTCAACAAACGGAAAAAGGCTGAAACCAAAACTACAGATGAACGAAATGCGACGCAACAATGTTGATATTAGAGCCAGAGCTTCTACTAAAAATAAAAAACTAGTCAAAAGAATGAACGAAGCACACAATAATGGCACCATTTACTGCTTAGAATTCCGTTTTCGCATTAAAGATCTTTAAAGAAGATTGTTAATCATCTTAGAAGCTATTTCGAAAGGACTAAAATCAAACGGTGCACCTATTGCCACTTACTTTAAGAACAGTCTCTTCAGAGATATTGTTGTTAGAATTATAATAGAATAGAGGCGATTTCAGTATGGCTTATTGGGACAAACATCCACAACTTCCGGAAAAGGAAACTGAATTTATATTAAACGAACATAATGGATCTTCAATCGATTAAAAACAGGTTTGGGATTATAGGAAACAGCGCAGCCCTAAATCACGCTTTAAACGTAGCGGTGCAGGTTGCAGCCACGGATCTAAGCGTGCTTATTGTGGGCGAAAGCGGCGTGGGTAAAGAAGCGTTCTCACACATTATCCATGCTTTGTCCTCAAGAAAACACAATTCTTTTATAGCGGTCAACTGTGGTGCGATACCAGAAGGAACAATCGATTCTGAATTGTTTGGACATGAAAAAGGTTCCTTTACCGGTGCAGTTGATAGCCGTAAGGGTTATTTTGAAACCGTCAGCGGCGGAACTATTTTTTTAGACGAGATTGGTGAAATGCCGATAGGAACGCAGGCAAGATTACTGCGTGTTTTAGAGACGGGTGAATTTATTAGGGTCGGTTCATCAAAAGTGCAAAAGACTGACGTAAGGGTTATTGCTGCAACAAACAGAGAACTACTTGAATTTACCCAAACGGGCAAATTCAGGGAAGACTTGTATTATAGGTTAAGTACAGTGCCAATAAGAGTTCCGGCATTGAGAGACCGGCAGGAAGACATTATTCTGCTGTTTAGAAAATTTGTAATTGATTTTGCAGAAAAATATAAGACAACTCCGGTTCAGCTAGATGACGAGGCGAAAAACATGTTAATTAACTATCCCTGGAAGGGTAATGTGCGCGAGTTGAAGAATATTGCAGAACAGATATCAGTGCTCACTACCGAAAAATTGATTTTGGCAAAGCAGTTAAGGCAATTTATACCTGAATCTAATGTTAACAGGCTGCCAGTGTTAGCAAGTAATAGTAATGGAGCAGCTTCGCACCACGAGTTTGCAAATGAGCGTGAGATTTTGTACAAGTTGTTCTTTGATATGAAGAAGGATGTGACAGAGCTAAAAAAGATGTTTGTGGAGATATTGCAAAACCCATCAGCATCTCATACGGCTGTAGCTTTTGCACGAGAATCGTTGTTAGGAGAATACAATGCTGTAAACAATAACGAGTACCAGCAACATCAGCATCAATCACCTGCGGTACAACCTAACCTCATTAATCATCCACAGCCTGTCATTTTCGATGACATTCATCATCATGAGGAAGTTGAAGAGTCGCTCAACATTATGGATAAGGAGAAAGAGTTGATCATTAAAGCTTTAAAAAAGCACAAAGGCAAACGAAAAGATGCAGCAAGCGACCTTGGAATAAGCGAACGAACACTTTACCGCAAGTTGAAAGAATATGATATTGATGAGTAAGGAAAGTCAAAAGTTTTAGGTTCAAGGTTTAAAGTTTTAGCAATCAATATGACGATTTTGTCATTACCGTGTGGCAGCATATCCGGTTTTCGCTATTAGCAACTACAATTATCTTTTTATGAAAAAAAAAGGTCTAAGATCAGGTATAGAAAAAGGGAAGAAATTTGCTCGAAGAGAACTTTTACTCAACTTTAAACTTTTAACCTTCAACTCTACCTTCTTACTACTTACCGCTTTCATCTTATTACTAGTTTCTTCCTGCCACGTATACTCTTTTAAAGACGTCAGCATTCCTCCAGAGGTAAAGACGGTAAAAATCGGCTCATTTGAAAATAAAGCCAGGTATGTAGATCCGCAATTGGGACCACAATTAAGAGACAGGGTAGAGCAAAAGATTACGGGGCAAACAAGACTTACCAGAACAAATAACGACGATGCACATTATCAGATTACGGCTGCCATTGTTGAAGACAACATTACTACAGCCGGTATCTCATCGCAGCAGGCGGCTACCAACCGGGTTACCATCGGTGTTCATGTTACTTTTCGAAATACACTTACTGCTAAGACGGAAGAATATGACGTAAGCAGAAATTTTGATTTCTCTGCTAATCTTACCCGTCAGCAGGCTGAAGCTCAGTTGCGCGACGAAATACTTAGAAACTTAAGCGACGAAATCTTCAACCGTATTTTTTCCAATTGGTAGGTATTTGTATTTTCACGCTATGAACCAGTCCGCGGAAAAAGTATTAAGCTATCTTGCCGGTAATGCGGATATCGATGCGGTACCAGTTGAAGATCTCAAAAAATTAGTAGCAGAAAATGCTTATTTCCCCGTTGCTCAATTTCTACTTACCTGGAAGCTAAAAAAAGAAAATAGTTCCGCCTACTTAGTCGCCGCGCCAAAAACATCCTTATACTTTTCCAATCCTTATTGGTTGCAATACCAGTTAACTGAAGAAAGCCTTAAAGAAGATCTTTTTGAAATACCCGGCGAGTTACAGCACAAGGGAGATCAGGCAGAGCCTGTTGCTACAGTATTAGAAACTGCTACTTCAGCCCATTCTACGGAGGAAAATGAAGGTGCTTTTAACAATAAAATTGCTGAGCCTCTGTATGGTATAACAGTCAATGATGCTAAAAAGGCAGATCAATCAGAGCAACATGAAAAAGAGGGTGATCAACCCAGGATTATCGGATATGAAGAAGAGAGCAATTCTTTAAAGACTGAAAGCGAGAATACAATGCCTACTGTCTTTCCTCCTGATTCGAATACATTCCCTGCTTCATCCACAGTTACATTGTCTCTGGAAGAAGTACCAGCGGCGGCTGAAATGGAAGTTGTTGCATTAGAAGAGGAGATGGCAGGCGCAGCCCGAAATGTAGACGTAGCAACGAATCATTTTATAGAAGAAGCAGAACATCAATCAGAACGCGATGGCGAAACTATGCAGGATGAGCATGACAAAATGTTTCAAAATATAAAAGCAATGCTGGATGCATCAAGCGAGGAAGCAGATG
>JALYZZ010000474.1 GCA_030948675.1 Bacteroidota bacterium
TTTGTACAATCAAAAATTACAAAGGAGCAAAAGCAGGACCTGATGCATGTAGCAGTTTGCACACTGCTAAGCGAAAGCGGCTATTATTTATTAGAAGGTAAAGATGAAGAAGGCTGGCCGCATTTTAAACAGTTAAAAGAGATACCTGCACTACACGTAATAGAGCAGGAAAATTTTCTCAAGGATCATGTATTGTTATACTTTGAAAAACACGGCTTGTAAATGAACCAAATATTGAAAAGACTATTAACTGTATGCATTGCCTTTAGCTGTCTAACAGCCGCAGTTTCCGGACAAACAAGAAGTAAGACGGCTATTAAAAGGGTAGTTACAAAACCAGGTGCAGCTAAAAAGGTAGAGACAATCATAGCACCAGGCGAGCCGTGGAAGCAATTAAATACAAAAGAAAGACTTGTAGAAATATCTACCGATTTTGGTGTCATGATTGCTAAATTGTACGATAGTACTCCACTACACCGGGATAATTTTGTAAAGCTGGTTGAGCAAAAATTTTATGACAGCTTACTTTTTCATCGGGTTATTAGTCAGTTTATGATTCAGGGCGGCGATCCTACCAGTAAAACGGCAGCAGAAGATGTACCTCTTGGTTCGGGGGCTATTAAAGGCGATAGAATACCAGCAGAATTTAAACCTTACCTTTTTCACAAAAAAGGTGCTTTAGCAGCTGCCAGAGATGATAACCCTGCTAAGGCAAGCAGCAATTGTCAATTTTATATTGTGCAGGGTAAGACCCTTGGGCAACAGGAATTGGACAATGTATACACTCAACGGGTAAAACCATCTAACGCATCGTTTACTTATACTCCCAGGCAAAAAGAAGTATATGCAAGAATAGGTGGAACGCCTTTTTTAGATCAGAGTTATACTGTTTTTGGCGAAGTAATTAGCGGTTTGGATGTCATCGATAAAATTGCAAGCGTGCCTAAAGGTGGTGGTGACCGGCCTTTGCAAAACGTGCGAATGAAAATCCGGCTGCTTAATTGATTTCTTTTAAAGAATTTAAATTAATATTGATAATATAAAAACTAACTCATGAATTTCCCTGAAAATCTACGGTATACCAAAGACCACGAATGGATCAAATTAGAAGGTAATACTGCTACTGTAGGTATTACAGAATTTGCTCAAGGTGAACTCGGCGATATTGTTTATGTAGACATAGATAGTGTTGGCAAAACGCTAAAAGCAGAAGATATTTTTGGTACCGTTGAAGCGGTAAAAACCGTAAGCGATCTTTTTTTACCAATTTCAGGAACAATTAGTGAGGTTAACGCAGCATTGGCTAACCAACCTGAACTTGTTAACTCAGACCCCTACGGCAGTGGCTGGATGATTAAAGTAACTGTCGACAGTGCTGCTGACTATGAGTCTTTAATGACTCCTGAAGCTTATTCAAAACTCGTGTCCTAAACAAAAATCCGTGGCGAACTACTTTCCGTATATCCTCAGGTACGCTTTCGCCCACAATAATTTCTCTAACTCCGCTGCTACTTGAATCAGGGCAATTTATATCACGAAAGCGAATTAGTGTCGTTGCTAAAACAGCGACAGGAACATGCATTTAATTATTTGTATGATCATTATTCAGGTTCTTTATATTCTGTTATAGTCAGTATTGTTCCAGATCGGGAACTGGCTAACGATCTATTGCAAGAGGTGTTTGTAAAGATTTGGCGTCAGATAGAAAGTTATGATAATGCAAAAGGCAGATTGTTTACCTGGATGCTCAACGTGGCTCGTAATGCGAGCATCGATGCAGTTAGAAGTAAAAACTTTCAGCAGAGTCAGCAAAATAGGGAATTAACTGAAAATGTGTATGACGAAGCAGGAAGTATGCAGACGAACACAGATAAAATAGGTTTACGAAAGATCGTTCACAAGTTAAAAGATGATTATCGTGTACTCGTGGAGCTATCGTATTTTGAAGGATATACTCAGGATGAAATCTCAAAAATGTTAAAAATACCGTTGGGTACAGTAAAGACCAGGCTTAGAAGTGCTTTAATTCAATTAAAACAAGTGATACAACCATAGTGGATATAGATGCTTACATACAAAGTGGGTTAATTGAAAGCTATGTGCTTGGTTTAACCGATGCTGAAGAAACTGCACAGGTTGAAACGATGAGGGAAAGCCATCCGCAAATTGAAGATGCAATCAATAGCTTTTCGTTGTCTCTAGAACAGAAGGCTTTTGAGAACGCAATACCTCCTCCGGCGGGGCTTAAGGCAAAAGTCTTTGCACAACTTAATTTAGAAGGTTCCAAT
>JALYZZ010000492.1 GCA_030948675.1 Bacteroidota bacterium
GTGTTGCTCCTCCTGCTCCGTTATATCCGGTGCCTTCAGAGAAACAAATGGCCTGGCATGAAATGGAGATGAATGCCTTTATTCATTTTACAACCAACACGTTTACCGGGCTTGAATGGGGTTTCGGAAATGAAAAAGAAACTGTTTTTAATCCCACTTCGCTGCAGGCATTGCAATGGGTTAAGACATTAAAAGAAGCAGGTTTTAAAGGCGTGATACTAACTTGTAAACACCACGATGGTTTTTGTTTGTGGCCCAGCAAATACACCACTCATTCGGTAAAGAATAGCCCGTGGAAAAATGGTAAGGGAGATGTGGTTAAGGAAGTGTCGGATGCTTGCAAAAAGGAGGGTATAAAGTTTGGCGTTTATCTGTCTCCCTGGGATAGAAACAGAGCAGATTATGGCAAGGCAAGCTACATTGAATATTATCGCAATCAGTTGAGGGAATTGTTTACCAACTATGGCTCCATCTTCGAAATGTGGTTTGACGGCGCGAATGGTGGCAACGGGTTTTATGGCGGTGCAAATGAAACCAGGAAGATAAACGGCGCAACTTATTATGATTGGCCTACTACACTTGACGTGGTCAGAAGCATTCAACCAAATGTGCTTTTCTTTAGCGACGCAGGTCCAGACCTTAGATGGTGTGGCAATGAAAGAGGCACTGCGGGAGAAACAAACTGGAATACAATTACCAACGATACGCTGTATGCAGGAAAGCCAAATATTGAAAGACTATTAAACACAGGCTCTGAAGACGGCACAAAATGGGTTCCTTCTGAAGTAGATGTATCTATTCGCAAAGGATGGTTTTATCATCCGGCGGAAGACTCTTTGGTTAAATCTCCGGAGAGGCTCTTTCAAATCTATCTTACCACTGTTGGGCGCGGTTCTACAATGTTATTAAACGTACCGCCGGATCAAAGGGGACTGTTTCATGAAAATGATGTGAAAGCTTTGCAGGGATTTAAAAAGCTTCTGGATCACGAATTTAAAACCAATCTTGCGCTGCATGCTTCAGTAAAAGCATCTACGTTCAGGGGAAGTGATCCCAGATATTCAGGAGCAAAAGTTACTGATGGAAAGAAAGATACTTACTGGGCAACAGATGACGATATTAAAAGCGGCTCACTGGAGATAGACCTGGGCAAAGTTCAATCCGTAAAGTACGTTTTATTACAAGAGTACATCAGGCTTGGTCAGCGTGTAAAATCAGTAATCGTGGAAGCCTGGATTAATCATCAGTGGCAAACTGTTGCCGCTGCAACAACCATTGGTTACAAAAGAATTTTGAAGATAGATGAAATTAAAACGAACAAGGTTCGCATACATATTTTGGATGCAAAGGCTTGCCCGGTTATTTCTAATGTGGAACTTTATTGATCAACCACTTTTTATTTCGGATTACTATCATTTGTTCTTCTCTGAGCTATTGTTGCGCAGTACTTGTTTTACAGTGACCATTTGTTCAGCTTTTTAAAGCAGAAAAAGACCGCCCAAATCACCTGCCCTAATAACGTTTTTGTAACACCTATAATCGTTAACATTGCCGCCTTTGAAATAGAACTAAGGAGCTATTAACGGGGGCGTGATAAGAAATTTTGCTAAAGGTGACAAAATACCTGCAAGCACAAGGGAGTGACACAACGATGTCGAAAGAAGTTGTTTATGCCCGCCAACAAATACACTTGCTTTTCTGTTTAAAAGCATTAAGACAAAATCCAAAAAATATAAAGCCATTAAAAGACTTCAATGAAATTTTATACATATCTCTTACTCCTGTTTTTACCACTTGCTGCATTTACACAGGTAAGACATACAGTTAGCGGAACAATTCGGGATAAAAATAGTGGAGAAGTATTGATAGGTGCCAATGTTACCTTGTTAACACAATCGCGTATTGGTGTTGTAAGTAATGCGTACGGTTTTTATTCACTCAGTGCCCCCGCAGGTACTTATGATATGGTAGTTAGTTTCGCAGGTTACCAACCTGACACGATAAAACTCGATCTGCAGAAAAATTTATTGCTTCCTGTTGAACTTGGCTTTTCTTCTGCACAATTACAGGCCGTGGTTGTCAGTACACGGAGAAAAAATGAAAACGTAACTCAGCCCATTATGGGTGTTCAGAAATTAACAATGAGCGAAGTGAAGAATGTGCCTGTATTGTTTGGCGAAAAAGATATTCTGAAAACGATACAATTACTGCCAGGTATCAAATCGGCGGGTGAAGGAAGCAGCGGGTTTTATGTTCGCGGTGGTGCCTCTGATCAAAACCTGATTTTACTAGACGAAGCCACGGTGTATAACGCTTCTCACTTGTTAGGTTTTTTCTCAACATTTAATTCTGACGCCATTAAAGACGTAACAGTCTACAAGGGCGGAATGCCGGCCGAATATGGTGGGCGCCTATCATCGGTAGTAGATATAAAAATGAATGATGGCAATGATAAGAAATTTGTAACCACAGGCGGAATCGGACTTATCTCATCACGATTAAATGTGGAAGGCCCTATCGTTAAAGACAAAGGGTCATTTTCAATCAGTGGCAGAAGAACTTATGCTGATCTTTTTTTGAAAATCTCGCATGATACCGCCATTAACAATAACAGCCTCTATTTCTATGACCTTAACTTAAAGGCCAATTATAAGATCAATCAAAAAAACACGATTTACCTATCTGGCTATTTTGGCAAAGACAACCTGGGTCTTGGTAAAACTTTTGGGTTAAGCTGGGGTAACTCCACCGGAACCTTCAGGTGGAATCATTTATTCAACAGCCGGCTTTTTTCAAATACCTCCTTAATTTATAGCAATTATAATTATGTTGTAAAGTTAAATTCGGCAGATAACGACATCAATGTAAACTCCCAGATTCAAGACGTAAACCTTAAGGAAGACCTGCAATATTATGTAAACGCCAATAACAAGATTAACTTCGGTTTCAATGTTATTCATCATACCATTTTGCCTGGAAGTATAACCGCCTCCAGCAGTTCATCCTTCAACTCTTTATACCTCCAAAAAAAATATTCTGTTGAAAGTGCCGCTTACATTTCCAACACAATATCGCCTGTAGAAAAATTGCAATTGAACTACGGTTTAAGGTTAACCAACTATACCATTTTTGGCCCTGGAGACTTTTATACTTACAACAAAGCGGGCGAAGTAACCAATACGGTCAATTATGCGGCAGGTAAGGTGGTGCGTAATTATTTTAATCCTGAACCGCGTTTTAGCACCAGTTACCAGGTTAGCAACACCAGCTCTGTAAAAGCATCTTATACAAGAAACATTCAAAACTTACACTTACTTTCCAACTCTACCTCAAGCAATCCGACAGACCTTTGGCTGAGCAGCAGCAATAATATAAAACCTGAAATAGCTGACCAGGTGGCATTGGGCTATTACCGCAACTTTAAGGATAATGGGTTTGAATTCTCTTCAGAAATATATTACAAGACACTCCAAAACCAGATTGATTATAAAAATGGGGCACAACTCAGAGCGAACGAAAACGTGGAGTCTCAGCTTTTATTAGGTAAGGGACGAGCTTATGGCCTTGAGTTGTTTCTTAAGAAAAGATATGGCAAACTAACCGGCTGGATAAGCTACACATTATCGCGGACAGAAAGAAAATTTGATGAAATCAATCACGGAAGTTACTACCCTGCAACACAAGACAGAACCCATGATTTTTCTATTGTCGGCATTTATCAGGCTAGTAGCAAATGGACTTTATCGTCTACATGGGTGTATTACACCGGCAATGCTATCACGTGGCCTTCAGGAAAGTATAATGTCAACGGGCAGGTAGTTTTTTACTACACTGAAAGAAACGGTTATCGCATGCCCTCTTACCATCGTCTCGATCTTAGTGCCACATTACAGGGAAAGAAAAAACCAAAATTTGCAGGAAGCTGGACCTTTTCTGTCTATAATGCCTATGGTCGTGAAAATCCCTATACCATTTCCTTCCGCCAAAGCAAAACCGATCCGCAGAAAACAGAAGCAGTTCAGCTATCTCTTTTCAGGCTTATACCTTCAGTCACTTACAATTTCAAATTTTAAAAAGTTATGAAGTTTAATAAAATCATTCCTTTCACACTTGCAATTGTGGTACTAGCTGCATGCGAAAAAGTGATATCAGTCGATTTAAATAGTGCCGCACCACAACTTGTTATAGAAGGTGAGGTGACCAACGCAGCAGGACCCTACCAGGTAAAACTTTCAAAAACTGTCAACTTTTCCAGCAGTAATGTTTTTCCACCAGTCTCAGGAGCTATGGTGCAGATTACTGATACTGGAGGCGCAACCGATGTCTTAACCGAGACATCTCCTGGCATATATAGCACACATACTTTGCTTGGAAAGCCGGGAAAAACTTATTCGTTGTCTGTTACAGCAGAAGGCAAGCAGTATAGTGCCGTATCTACAATGCCCGCTCCGGTCAATCTAGACTCGATTACTTTTGAAAAGACAAGCTTTTTCAACAATAAGCGCACTTATGCAGTTGTGAACTTTCAGGATCCCGTTGGTCTCGGTAATTACTATCGCTTTACAGAGTACATAAATGGAGTGGTTGTGCCTGCGGCGTTTGTTATTGAGGACCGCCTGTCCGACGGCAAGTATGTATCCCGCACGCTTTTTTCTGATACTGCAAACCTGGTAAATGGCGACAATTTATCCATCCGAATGAATTGTATTGACGAGAGTAACTATAGTTATTTCCGTACTTACCGGATCGTTACCAGCAACGACAACCGTTCTGCATCGCCGGCAAATCCTAACAGCAACATAAGCAATGGCGCGCTGGGTTATTTCAGCGCTCATACTGTTCAAACAAAACAGGTAACAGTGCATTAAGAAAATTTAAGGCAGTTTGGTTTCCTGTTGCAACACAACCTGGCAAATAGTAATCAAGCCGTTTAGAATTGATTGGCTCGAATGAACACCTGCTACCTTGCAATAATAATTTTCTCTGTAATGAGTCTGTTATTAATAATACACTTTATAAAGTACATCCCATTCGGCAAATGGCTGCCATTAAAGCGAAATATTTTACCAGAAGCCCTTTCAAGAAAACCATCAAAGATTGTGGAGAGAAGACGATTTTGTAAGTCATAAAGCTGTATAGTTACAATTCCAGATGGCAAGTTTTGTATTTTTATGCTAGCAACTGACCCGGTTGGATTTGGATAGACTTTAATCTCTCCTCCGATTAGAATTTGCGTGTTTTCTAAAACTAACGGATTAGTCTCGGCTATTTTTGGAGATATAGCAGTTGTAATACCAGGGTGGTTATTTGTGCTTACAGGAGATAAATGACTACCGCTTATCGGTGCTTCCTTTTGACCGTCTGGTAGCTGCCACGCTACTGCAACATTATCTTCTCCTCCGCCTTCTTTGTGCAGTGCTTCTATATAATATTTCTTCCCAGCTTCCAGGTAAATCTGTGCTGACTTTTGAGTACTGTATCTCTCCCACTCTCTCGATGTAGTCCAGCTTACATGGTATGCAATTTTTCTTTTGTTAGCCGGATTATCATCGGTGCTTAGCCAAAGCTCTACAGCGTCATCTCCTGCAATCCAAAATGTATAGTTGCCTGTTTGTGGAGCACACAGGTATCCTCGTATTCTTGAGGCATAATTATCAGCTACGTTTGTAGGGCCCTCAAAACTGCTGATAAGGCTGCTACTTGACGGGGCGTTCGTCCAGTTGTTGTCTGTTATATTATTTCCACCTACATCCTTCCATACCTCACGCAGTATATTGCCCATAGCAGCACACTCAACAACAGCAG